>JAZRCU010000021.1:0-1903 GCA_045659965.1 Faecousia sp. | reverse complement strand
CCGCCAGGAATTCTAATTTTCCTGACGGTCTTTCTGTCGGGTGTGGTGATGATTCTTATTCTTTCGAAAGGTGATGAAAACAAATGTATAGGATTGATATGAGAAATTTCGATGATGTTCGGCACCTTGTTCACGCCAGATTATATAAGGTCCCGCCTGCGTGTGCTATGTGAAGGCTACTTATATGAGCACCCGTACGCTCGAACCATCGAGCTTGCTGAGGGCATCGTTGCAGAGATGTAACGGTGCTCTCATTTTTTGAAGACAGCCCCGCTATGCCACAATTGGCTTAACGGGGCTATCCTTTTATAAGAACTTTTCCACGTCCTTCACTTTCAATACTTTCCCGACCGATACCACCTTCTCATCAATCATGAGGGCTGGCATACTCATAATCCCATAACTCATGATTTTCTCCATATCGGTGATATACTCTACCTCTGCATCGACGCCTTTGTTTGCCACGGCTTCCTTTGTTGCTTTCAGCAATGCTTCGCAGCTTCTGCAACCACCGCCCAATACCTTGATGTTCATTCTGTTATCCTCCTTCAGATAAATAGACTTTGAAATACATTAAAGCCGTACCCGACGATAATAATGCCCGCCGTGCAAATGGCTATAAATGTCGCAAGCAGTTTCGGCTTGATAGCCTTCTTCAGCATGATCAAAGACGGCAGGCTGAGTGTTGTGACCGCCATCATGAAACTGAGAATCGTGCCGAGGAGAGCGCCTTTTGACAGGAGCGCTTCGGCAATAGGTATGGTTCCGAAAATATCAGCATACATTGGGACCCCAACCAGCGTAGCAAGGATAACGCCGAAGGGATTTCTTCCTCCAAGTATAGTCTCCACCCAGCTTTCAGGAATCCAGTTGTGGATCACAGCACCAATTGCCACACCTGCAAGGATATACGGAAATACCTTCTTGAATGTGGAAATCACCTGATCTTTCGAGTAGATCAATCTGTCTTTTACCATAAGATCTGGCGCATCTATATCAACCTTGCTGTTGCTGTTTCGAATAAAATCTGCGATCTGGTCTTCCATGTGCAGTTTTTCAATCAGTGTCCCGCCGATTACTGCAATAACAAGCCCAAGTACTACATAGGCAACAGCGATCTTTATTCCAAAGATACTGATCAAAAGGACAAGGCTCCCCAGATCCACCATCGGCGATGAGATCAGAAAAGAGAACGTTACACCAAGCGGGAGTCCCGCGCTTGTAAAGCCCATGAAAATCGGAATAGAGGAACATGAACAGAATGGAGTAACAGTTCCAAGCAGTGCACCGACTATATTCGCACCGATCCCATGAAAACGTCCCATGATTTTCCTGCTTCTCTCTGGCGGAAAGAAACTCTGAATATAGGAAATCAGAAAGATCAGTACACAGAGAAGCACTGTGATCTTAATTGCATCGTAGATAAAAAACTGCACACTGGCGCCGATACGTCCACTGGTATCTAATCCCAGCGCCGATAGAAGGCCACCGAGCAATGAATTCAGCCACTTCATTCCGAGGATCTGTTCCTGGATAAAAGACCACATTATTCAAACCTCCTTTTTGTCTTGTTTGCAATACGGACCAGGGTGAGCATGACTGGTACTTCTGTCAAAACTCCTACCGTTGTAGCGAGCGCCGCAGGACTTGTCGTACCAAAAAGAGCAATTGCGACTGCAACAGCAAGCTCAAAGAAATTGGATGCTCCAATCATTCCCGCTGGTGCGGCAATATCGTGAGGAATTTTGAACAGTTTGGCTGTTCCATAAGCGATAAAAAAGATCAGGAATGTCTGTATAATAAGCGGTACGGCAATCAAAACGATATGGATCGGATTCCCCAGGATCACTTCAGCCTGTGAACTGAAAATGATGACCAATGTAAGAAGCAAACCTATCGTAGT
>JAZRCU010000020.1:0-7953 GCA_045659965.1 Faecousia sp. | reverse complement strand
GATCCTAAGATCGGCTGGCATCTGCTTTGGACAAACCCCTTTGATTATGAATGGGTGTTCCAGACCGGCATGCCCGATCCCGGCGGAGAGTCTGCGATTGAATCCTGGAAGAACTACCACCAGCAGCATTATCAGACCGATACCAATACGATGTACAATGCTATGGTAGAGCAGACCAATCAGTTCATCCTGACCAACGAAGCGTTTGATTTCGTGATCCCCTCCGGCACGGCAATGCTGTATGCCAGAAATGTTTGCGGTATGGTAGATAGCGAGCTGCATCGCGACTACACCCACTTAAGCGACTTCTCCCGTTTGATGGTGGCTTACTTGTGGTATGCAGAGCTGATGGGTCTGGAAGAGATCACCCAGGTGAATATTAATGAGATTCCGGCATTCATGATGCATAAACCTGTGAGCGCGCTGGAGATCACTGAGGAAATGAAACAGATCATTATTGACTCTGTCAATTACGCATTGAAGAATCCTATGATAGCACCTGCAGCATAAAAATATAATAACACCCCAAAAGCATTCGCCTTGCTTTTGGGGTGTTTTTTATTATCCAAAATACATTGCACCGAAATGCTCCGGACAATGGAAGGTCAAAGGCTCCGCCGGAATAGGATTCCAAGTGATGTAGTGGGGATGGGATGTGCCGTCACCGCACTTGTAGCAGTTTGCCAAAATGGCCTTGCCGGGAGCAGGGGAGAAGTGGGGGAAGAACTGGCGGATAAAGCTATAGGGAATAGCATAGGTGGTTGTCCAGCCGTCGTCAGTTCGCTGGATCTGGGGATGAATGAAGGGCTCTTCCGGGATCAGGCGGATCAGGGTGTGAACATTGGTTCCAAAGCCAAGGTACAGGCAGCCGTTGGGGTTGCATTCAATGTTAAAGTAGCGAAGATCCTCCGGGTCGGGGCGGAAGAAAAACTCCAGACAGCTATCTTCACAGACCTCATCTAAAAGCCCGGTGAGGGTAGCGCGGATCTCCTGTTCTACTGCTTCCAGACGGACATACAGGGCTTCGTTGTCATAGCAGAGTTTAACCTTTGCGGAAATAGGAAGAGGAGCGGTTGCCACAAAGTTATTGATCTCGGCCGCTGGGATCTGCGACCAATCCAGCTTTTCAGGACGGGGTACAATGGTATATGTATTCATAGGATCTTCCTCCTAGTGTAGTTTAAAAAATCATAACACGTCATGGGTGAGATTGCAACAAAAATCCGCAATCTTATAAATTTCGAAGCAGAGCAAATAAAAGGGAAGCTGCTATGGCAGTAAAATGAAATAGTTTTTACAGAAAGCCTACAAAAATGGGAAAGTAAGGGAATTGTTCATTGACAAAGCAGGACAAACACGATATGATATGAGAGGATATGTATCCTCGTCAAGAGGCCGTATTTTTATTATGCGGACAGATCTAGAAGAATTTTTTTGGAGGGATTACATGCTTGCCATCAAGAATGCGACCCTGGTAATGAAAGACCATTTAATTCCCGATGCAGTTTTGCTGATGGATGAGGGTGTGATCGTAGATTTTGGCGAAATGCGGACAACCAAGATTCCTGAAGGGTGTGACGTGATCGACGCCAAGGGTCAGTTTGTAGGCCCCGGCTTTGTGGATATGCACAACCATGCCGGTGGTACACATTGGTTTTATGATGAGCCCATCGAGGCTGCCCAGTTTAATCTGGATCACGGAACTACCAGTATCTTGGCCACCTTGTATTTCAACATGCCTAAGGATGCGCTGCTGGAGCAGACTGTCCGGGTGCAGGAAGCAATGAAGACACCGGAAGGTGCTAACATTGCCGGTTTCTATATGGAAACTCCCTATATGAATCCGAAGTTCGGTGCAGACCGGGAGAATAACCCTTGGAAGGGCCCCATCAAGGCAGAAGACTATATGCCGCTAATTAAGCAGGCTGGTAAAGATGCCCGGGTTTGGGTGGTTGCACCGGAAAGAGAGAACATTGAGCAGTTTGTGATCGATGCTAAGAAGGAAAATCCCGATGTGCGCTTTGCGGTGGGGCATAGTGAAGCAAGCCCCCAGCAGATCGAAGCGCTGATGCCTTATGGTCTGTGTATCGGTACGCACCACACCAACGCCACTGGTGATCTGCCTAAGTACCCTGAGTGTCGCGGCGTTTGCGTAGATGAAACTGTAAACTATAATTCCGGGATCTATGCGGAGATGATCTGCGATAGCCGTGGTATTCACGTAGATCCCTATATGCAGCGCTTGATCCGTAAGATCAAGGGCGAGGACAAATTGGTCCTGATCTCTGATGCCTGTGTCTTTGACGGCCCGATCCCTGAAGGCTATGATGGCGTCACGGATCTGTGCTTTGACTTTGCCGGTGAGATCGCCGGCTCCAAGCTGACCTTGGAGGTAGCTTGCCGTAACATGATGAAGCACACCGGCGCATCCATTGTGGATGTATTCCGTTATGCTTCTACTAACCCCAGCAATGCCGTGGGTCTTACCGACCGTGGCCGTATTGCCAAGGGACTTCGTGCGGACCTGGTGATTTGCGATTACCAGATGAATATAAAATCCGTAATTCTGAAAGGAGAAATTGTAAGATGAAAGACTTTATTGTCGATCCCGCAACAAAATTCGACTTCCAGCCTGCTGACTTTGTTCCCTTTAAGGACAAGGCTGTCTGTGAGTATGTTCGCAGCCTGAGCGGTACTGATCTGGAAAAGCGTGAGGATTGGTGGCATCCTGAGTTCGAAGTTAAGGTTATGATGAACCCCCATCCCGTGCTGATTGCTACCTTGTTTGAGCGCCTGAAGGCAGCTTCTGAGGCTGGCAAGACCTTCACCATGATCCTGGGTAACCCCGAGCCCGACACCTACATCCCTCTGGCTCAGCTGATCAACTACTTCAATGTTGACTGCTCCAAGGTTCACCTGTTTGCTGAGGATGAGTGGGCTGATCAGGACGGCAACATCGCTCCTATCACCTATGAGGCTGGCTTTGCTCACTCCATGATCAAGTACTTCTACTACCAGATCAAGCCTGAGCTGCGTATGCCTATGGAGAATGTTCACTTCCCCACCAACGCAAATATCAATGACTACTCCAAGATCATCAATGATATTTCCGAAGGCGGCGCTGACATCGCTTCCACCTCTCCCGGTTGGGCTGGCCACATGGCTTTCGTAGATCCCATCCCCGAGTTCATCGGCAGCGGCGACATCGAAGAGTGGCTGAACCAGCCCGCTCAGATCGTTACTCTGCACCCCATGACCATTATGCAGAACTCTCTGAACGGCACCTTCGGTCAGTCCGGCGACATCGCAAACGTGCCTCCTAAGGCTGCTACCATCGGCCCCGTGGACGTAATGCGTGCTAAGGAGCGTATCGAGGTTCATGCTCTGGCTACCTGCGGTACTTTCTCCTCTTGGCAGAGAATGATCTCCCGTCTGTGCACCCACGGCCCCATCACTCCTTACCTGCCTTCCACCATGCTGCAGACCAAGAAGACTCAGGTCTACATCAGCGAAGAGTTGGCTGCACCCTTCCAGTGCTGGGAGAAGGTTGGCTACTAATTTGCCATCTTACTTATATAAAAAAACAGGAACCGAAAGGTTCTTGTTTTTTTATAGCTTTTTAATGAGGTTTAATGTACCTTCGCATAGAAGCTTAATGTTTTCTTTGTCTAGTTGGGTATCTCGTTTGGTATGGATCCGATCCATATAATAGCCGATAAAACGTTTGTGCTTTAGGGCTGCCACAGCAACACTTTCCCGGAAACCCATCTGGTCGGAAGGGTAGTAGATGTTTTCTGCTTTGCAGAGCATCACGGTTTTATTGTCTGTAGGCTCGAAACTGTTATCTATCAGCTGCCCGTATTTTTCTCTTGCGGCTTTCGATGCACAGAGCATTATCGTGTCGCCATCTCCTACACAGTCGAAATTGATCAGTAGCTTTTGTTTCATGATCC
The DNA here is from genome assembly GCA_045659965.1 of Faecousia sp. Classification (GTDB taxonomy): domain Bacteria; phylum Bacillota; class Clostridia; order Oscillospirales; family Oscillospiraceae; genus Faecousia. Next base: position 4,000 of record JAZRCU010000020.1, on the reverse strand, counting down.
GCTTATATTGCTTTCGGAAGCCGGTAGAGCCGATGAGACCCTTTTCTTCCATATCAAACAAGACAATGGCCACCTTGTGCCTTTGGGAAGGCTCCAGGCAAGCGTAAAGCTCACAAAGGGTGATGACACCGGATGTGTTATCATTGGCGTTATTGGGGTTTGCAGGGCCTGCCACCATAATGAAAAGAAGCAGGAAATATGCACCTAGGAAGACCCACCTTGCAATGTTCTGTGGAATCTGCAAAAAGCCCATGAGCATCCCTAAAGCAAAAACTGCTATGATGAGTGGGATCAAGATCACAAGGCTATAAAGGATGGAAAGGACAGGCTTTTTGGGTGCGATAAAATTGGGAAGCAGCATTCTGGCACGGGTATCGTAGTGGGCAGTCAGTACCACTTTTGCGGTATTTACATCTCCCAGCACCAAATTTTTATATTTCGGAAAGCGACCTTGCTGAATCTGGATTTCCGGGAAATGGTTTTGGATCAGGGCGATAAAAGCATCTTTTTGTTTGCTGGTTTTTCTAATTTGATAACTATCCAGAATCTTTTGAGATAACTGCGTCATGCTATCGCCTTCTTTCTGCTTTTTTCTTTAGGATAAAAGGGAAATGAACATTTGTCAAGGAAAAAGCCGGGACTTGTGTTGTCCCGGCTTTGCTTATGCTTCATATTTTCCTTTTGATTTTTGCGGGCGGTAGACATAGTACCAGATCAAAGCAAAGGCGATCAGACACCCCAGAGAGATCTTCCAACCTAAGGCGAACGCGCTGTTATGATAGGTGAAGGTAACGGTGTGCTGACCTTCCGGCAGCAATAGACCTACCATGGCATCGCCAATGGTGATGAGTTGGGCGGGGTTGCCGTCTACCTTGGCTTGCCAGTTGCCATCCTGGGGGATAGAGGTGTAGAGTACACCGTTGCGGTTGCAGTTGATCGTGCCTTCGACGAAGGTGTTTTTAAAGGTGGTCAGCTGCAGGGTGCTGGCGTTTAGCACATCGTAACCCCGACGGAAAATGTCTTCATTGACAATGCCGGCATGAATGGTGATGCTGCCTGTTTCGTTGCTCTTACAAGTTAGTTGTACCTCGATGATATCGCCCACTTCTACCTGACATACGGACAGGGCTTGGGGGATGCTATAGGTTTCGTTATATAGTTCTACGCCGTTTTTCCAGAAAGAGAACTTGTTTTTCTTGGGCAGGCTTAAGTCCATACACACCAGTCCGTCCTGATGGGCAATATACTTAAACACCACAGTGCCGCCGGTATCTGCTCCGGTGGTGTAGCTACAGTAGCCGGTTTTTGGCTGGGGATTGATGGTGACACCTGTGCCGGAAATGGCAATGTTATTACTGGGGAACATAGACCATACATCTTCATTGATACCGGTGGCGGCAGTAAAGAGTTGGTTTTGAAATTCCAGACAGTTATTATCTGCTCGTGAGAAATCCACATTGATCAGCTGGTTTTCTGTCAGGAATCCCAAGGGCAGATATGCGTTATTTTCCAGAAGGGTCACATTTTGATAAGTGTGGACAGCGTCAAAATAGGCATTGGATTTATCTTTGCCTTGCCGCTCTATCATATATTTGAGATTGAGGAACAGATTTGCCACAGGAGAGCTTTCTTCAAAGCAGTAGCGGTTATAAGTGTTTTTCGCACCATAACCCAAAGCTTCCATAAATTCTGTCACACGGACGTTAGCAGAGCTTGTAAAGGTGGAGATGCCGTTATAGCCTACCAGCGCGCCATCATTCAAGGTTTGGGCGTGGGTGGTTTCTGCCCGGTAGAAAAGGGTATCTTCTTCCAACTCGTCCATATAACGGATCATGGATGCAGTAGCGGATGTGCCCCATGGGTAATTGGTCACAGTAGTGCCGGTGAAATTGACACCGAAATTCACAAGATTTAGTGCCAGCTCCATAAATATGATGCCCAGCAACGCTTTGGCACTCAACTGCCGCCAGTAGGTTTTTTCCTCCCGATATGCCCGCTTTTGTGCAATGTCTGCATCGGGAGTCAGCTTTTTGCACATCCGGGGTAATAACAGGGCACACAGATATAAAAGCAAAAACACGCCATTATATGCCCAATAGACCGGGTTTGTCAGATCGTTCACACAAAATGTCAGACCGGTGGCAAGGGCGACGGCCAGAATGATCTGCCACAGACGGAAGCGGCTTTTATATAGCCATGCCCGGTATGCCATGTAAAGCATGACAAAGCTATACAGGAAGCTAAACCGATAGGGGATCATGTTGGTAAAATGGAAGCCGTGCCAGATATAGTCCAGCTGCCGGATGATACAGCTGATATTTAAGAAGAGCAGCAGACCTACACAGCAAAGCTTATCACGAAGCTTTACCTGCCGACATGTTAAAAACAGGATGGCAAAGATGTTGGTCACAATGCCACAATACAGATTGGGCAGGCCCTCTTTGAAAGAGGGAACGATACTGCCGTTCATATTGCCGGCCACTTGCCGCATGGCATCCAGCAGACCTTTCCATGTGTCATCATCGGTGATGTTTAGCTGGAAACCCTTGGGGAATTTGTTGACGCTGGACTGAGTGGTTTGCAAAGCAGCCAGCGCAGGCAATTCTAAAATAGCAGTCATGCCAATAGCCAAAGCGGAAAACAGGGCGATGCGGCCCAGATCACAGCAGAATTTCTTAATGCCGCCCCAACGGCAGATCTGATAACAGAAAAATACCAGAGCTACAAAGATACATGTAAACAGGCCAATATAATAATTGGAGAAGATAGATAAGAACAGAGTGAAGGTGTAGAGCGCTACCTTTTTGTCTTTGAGTAGCTGAATCGTGCCGAGGACTACCAGAGGCAGCAGGGCAAAGGTATCCAGCCACATGATGTTCCATTGGTAGCCAAGAGCCCAAGCACACAGAGCATAAAAACAGCCAAACAGAGTGATGGATAAATCGTTTTTATTAAAAATCTTTTTAAGGAAAATTGCGAAAAACATGCTGGCAAAGCCTAGCTTAATAGGTGTTAGCAAGGAAAAATATTCTAAAAGCCAGCTCTCAGGCAAGATCACAGAAAATAAATTTAAAGGACTTGCCAGATAGTAAGAGATCAGACCCAGATAGTCCATGCCCATGCCGATGCTCCAGGTATAGAGCAGGCTTTCTCCGCTGCGTAAGGCTCTACGGAAATCCACGAAGAAGGGATAGTACTGGTGGTACATGTCGGAATATAGCATGGATACAGAGCCGAAGGGCTCAAAACCACGGATGATCATTAAAAGGGACATACCCACAATAGGACCGAGAAAGGCCAGTAGGATATAGTTCCATTTGATTTGTTTCGGTTGCGGAAGTTTCATTGTTTTCCCCCTGAAATTTGCTTCTTTTCAGTTTACCACATTATTCCCCGGGGGTAAAGTGTTAAGGCATAAATTTTAACAAAAAATGCCGCAAAGTTTCCTTTGCGGCATTTTTTATTAAAGAATAAGACAAATAAGTCCGTTTGCACCATCGTTGACGATCCGGGTTAAAATACCACGGAACTTGCCTTGTACATCGGCTGGGGTCTGTACAAGCTTTGCATTTAAGCCCTCTTGGATCAGATCGTACACGGATTTGCCGAAGATGTTGCTTTGCCACAGGGTTTCCGGTGACTCTCCGTTTAAAAACTGGATCAGGTCCTGAGATTGTTTTTCATCGCCTACCATAGGGCTGATTTCTGTGTCGATATCTACTCGGATCATGTGGATAGAGGGGGCGGCAGCCCGTAGCTTTACCCCAAAGGCAGAGCCTTTTTTCAAAAGCTCCGGCTTCTCCAGTTCCATTTGCTCCGGCCGGGGCATAACAATGCCGTAGCCTGTGGCGTTCACGCAGGAAAGGGCATCGGAGATCTTGTCATATTCGGTTTTGATTTTAGAGAGCTCTGTAAGTAATTCCAGAAGCTGGCCGTCGTTTTCGATCTGCATGCCGGTTTTGCTGGACAATATCTCATAGAACAATGCTTCCGGGAAGCC
>JAZRCU010000019.1:0-8806 GCA_045659965.1 Faecousia sp. | reverse complement strand
GGCTTCAGACCTCTGGTGGAGATCACGCCATCCTGTTCCATCTGCTCAAACATTTTCACATAATCATCCGTGGGAGCTTTGTAGTGGACATTCAGCGGGGTGCGTTCCGGTACGATGTCCTGATTGCTGTAGCTGTCCTTTTCACGCTCATTGTGTTCCTGTACCTTCGCCACATCAGCCGGTGTTTCCAAGTCCTGATTCCGGGCTACGGTACGATCTATTCCATCGTTTCTTGCCATTGGCGTTTCCTTTCTTTGAGATTTACAGACAGCGGGAGGGCTGGGGAACGGCACTTTTTCAAAGTGTAATAACCCACTATTACACTTTCATCCATACTGGCTGCAAAGTGCCGTGGGTTCTCCGAAGGCTCTCCCGAGGGGGAGTGCGGTCGCTGCGGCGACCTTTGCTGACCAAGGCGAAAATGTCTGCAACTTTTCTTATGGTCAGCCCGCCTGCATGAATCTGTTCTGCGTCAACATCCTCCTGCAGCCTGTGTCCACAGACCTTTTTTAAAAAGTCCGTGGACATCGAAACAGCCCAAACGAGAGGGAATGTGCTGTTTCAATAACGAGCGTTTCACGCTCTTTTGCTGTGTACATACGTACCAGCAATGGGGTTTACTCAACGCTTCGCCATTCCTCCGGAATGTCATCCGGTACGTACGTACACGGCGAATCTTCGTAAAACCCATTTATATGAGGTTGTACAATCGCTTCCACTCCCATGAATCCCCACACCCGCCGACCGGCAGAGTTTGTGATATTGTTGCAATGCTCCAGATTGTATTTCCGGGCATTGGCAATCATGGCATCACTGAAGCTGCGGGACTTCAGCGGTGCAAGTGAATTTTCCTCACACCACATCCGATAGATTGCATAAAAGAGTTTAGAGCTGATGGACGCATCCGCTTTCAGTCGGATGTATCCATCTGACTCCATGAAATCGAAAATATTGTTGTTGTCACGCTTGACTGCTTCCCGGTTTTCACGGATGCGGTCACTCTCCGAAAACTTAAAGTTATTGGCAACGAGCCGCTGCAATCCTTCAAATGCCCATAGGAAGATACCCTCGGCTTCAGCCTTCATCTTCTCTGCAAGATCGGGATCGTCGGCTCTGCCCACGGGCTTTTCCTTGGTGGTCAGTACAAGCTGTCTGCGGTAAAAGCCATCGCTGCGGTCATACAGGGCTTGCAGATCACCATTGCTGAACGCCATCAACCGGGCAAACATCCAGCCCTGGTAGCTCTGTTTTCCCTTGCGTTCCAAGTCCATCTTGCCTTGTGCGGTCACGATGGATTTGACGTAGTTGGTCTGGCGCAGAGCTTCCATCCGCATATCATCATCCACGCACAGCAGGATGTGTTCCAGATCAGCACGGGCGAAGCGGTTTTCGGAAATCTTACCGATGCTGCCGTCTTTCATGTTCGTACCGAAGATGGTGGACAGCACCGCACCGATTTGGGATTTGCCCTCGCCGCCGTTGCCCTTAATCACCATCATGCGCTGTCCCTTGTTGGAGGGAATCAGGCAGTAGCCGATGAACTCCTGCAAGGTGGGGATGTCCTCTGCGTAGAGCAGTCCGTCCAGAAAGCTCAGCCAGATCACCGGCGCAGGAGCATCGGGATTGTAGACAACCGGCAGACGGCTTCGCACGATAGCCGGTCTGCCCTCGGTGAATGTGCCGTCCAACAGCAGCGTACCGTTGGCAGCATGGATGCGATCCTGCTCCGGAGGAAAGTCAGGTACATGAGCTTCCAGTTTCAGCACCTCCAGAATGTTTGTGATCTTCCGGGGGATGTTGTTCACGGCGCAGAATTTCAGCTTGTCGTAAATCTCTCCACGGAGAGGGAGATCATCCGTTACCCGACCATCGGGCGTGAAAAAAGCTCCGTTTGCGAAGATGATTCTGCGCTCCTGCAGAAATTCTTCACAAAACAGAGCTTCGTTGATGTTCTGCCCATCAAACCACATGGGCAAGTTCATATCAGGCGTTTTCCGGTTCTTCGCCACGGTGCGCCACCTCCTTTTTCTTTCGTGCGGTGTACTCTTTCAGAAAAGTGATTTTGCCACTTTTCATCAGCTCGTCCACCAGAGCGACCCGTCCTTCCAAATCGCCCACGGTCAACACATCTGCCATATATTCGATGTGGCAGAGCATCTGGCAGGCTTCCACGAACCGGTCATCGCAAGGCTCGTCCGGTGTCTTGGGTGCATACCGCACTTTCCAATCTTCCAGAAGATGCAGATAGTCCGTCAGCACACGGAAACAGAGCATTTCATCCTCACGGAACTGTCGGATGTGGGAGCGTTTGGGCTTACAGGATGCCGTTGCATCCTGTCCAGGCTCGGTGCTGATACCGAAGTCCGCCGCCAGCCTTTGCGCCGCCTCGTAGCCGCTGAGATCAAGCAGCCTTGCCACAAGGTCGATCACATCCCCCTTGGCCCCGCAGCCGAAGCAGAAGAAATAGTCCTCATTCAGCTTCATGCTTGGATGCCGGTCATGGTGGAACGGGCAGCAAGCCATACCGTTGCGGCTGACTTTCAGCCCGTAGTGTTCGGCGGCTTGCTTTACAGGAACAACCGCCTTGATGGTTTCGTACATGGTCATTTGCGTACCTCCTTTGAGTTTTTGACGATTTTCTTTTCGTCTCACCCGAATATACGCAAAAAATCGCTTTCGATTGAAAAATCAGGCACTCGTGCAAGAAAGCAAAAAAGCCGCCCCTAAAAATTGCAAAAATGCAATTTCAGGGACGGCGATTGTTAGATTTGAATGATAGTGAGATTTTCAACTGAATAAGTATTGACTTAATCAAATGCGGCGTTATAATTAAGTAAACACTAAAACAAAAGGAGCAACAACATGGAACTTGATCGTATGTTGAAAGCATTGGGTGAACCAATGCGTTTGAAAATATATCAAGCTCTTTTGGAAAGAAAACATTGTGTGCGCTCTCTTTCTAAAAAGTTTGGTATCTCAGAATCTGCAATTTCACAGCACATGAAAGTGATGAAAGATGCCGGATTGGTCTATGGCGAGAAGTACGGTTATCATACCCACTATCTACCCCAGCAGGAGGCCGTGGATTACCTTGCCGAACAGTTTGAATTGATGCGAACTGCATCCCTCACCGTAGACCGTGATATGACGGTCTGCCAATGCGAATACAGGAAGGAGGGTGAGTCCAAATGAATATCTTGCTTGATTTATTCCTTACTTTTGCCAAGATTGGCTTGTTTACCTTTGGCGGTGGTTACGCCATGATTTCCATGATAGAAAATAACTGTGTGGAAAGAAAACAATGGATCACTCACGATGAAATGATGAATGTGACGGTCATTGCAGAATCTACTCCCGGCCCCATTGCCATCAACTGTGCAACCTTTACCGGATATAAGAAAGCCGGTTTTATTGGTGCATTGGCAGCAACACTGGGTATGATCGTTCCATCCTTTGTGGTTATCTATCTGATTTCCATGTTTCTGGATAATTTTTTGGAACTGACCATCATTGCCAACGCATTTAAGGGCATCAAAATTGCAGTGGGTATCTTAATTTTAGATGCTGCAATTACCATGATTAAGAAAATGCACAAGAAGAAACTGCCCAGAGCGATTATGCTCTGCTCTTGCGTGGTCATGCTGTGCATCAATATTTTCGCATGGAACTTTTCTTCTATCAGCTTAATGCTGATTGCAGCTGCTGTCAGTCTGACTGTTTTTGTTTTGAATGGCGCACCTGAACAGAAAGGTGGTGCAGGAAAATGATTTATCTGGATTTGTTTCTCGGCTTTTTGAAAGTCGGTTGCTTTGCCTTTGGTGGAGCTTACGGTGCAATTCCTCTGATTCGTGATGTTGTGCTTTCTTATGGCTGGCTCAGTGATGAAACATTGACCTACATGATTGCTGTCAGCGAAAGTACACCGGGACCGATCATGGTGAATCTGGCAACCTATGTAGGAAGCAGCCAAGCGGGATTTCTTGGTGCTGTGATTGCAACATTGGCGGTTGTGCTTCCTTCGTTCCTGATTATCCTGCTGGTAACAGCGTTACTGAAAACCGCATTGAAGAACAAATACGCTCAAGCTGTTCTGCGTGGTCTGAAACCTTGCGTGATTGGTATTGTATTGGCTACCGGCATTTACATGGTTTTGGGAAACTGCTTCGGAACAAGTACAGCAATCAAAGCAAACATACAGGCGATCATCATTACTGCACTCTTAGTTGCTTCGATGTTTGGATATAAGCATTTTACAAAGAAAAAACTGTCCCCGATCCTGCTAATTATCATTTCGGCTGCAGTGGGTATGGTCATATACGGAATATAATAATTTATTACACAGCAGCCATGCACAACGGTGTGTGGCTGTTATGCTTTTAGATGCAATGTTCACAGGATATACATTGATATTGTTCCGCAAATAGAATATAATATGCTTACTATGATTATGGGAGGTACTGCGGATATGAGATACCTATCCACATTTGAAGTAGCGGAAAAATGGGGCATATCTCCCCGTAGGGTTGGTATCCTCTGCAACGAAAACCGCATACCGGGCGCCCAGCGGGCAGGAAGTCGCTGGATTATACCCGAAGATGCTACCAAGCCCACAGATGCCCGCATCAAAAGCGGAAAATATATCAAACATCATATCAACGGAGAGGAGGGCAGCTAATGTCCAACACCTATTTACCGGCTGACGTTCGTACCCGAATTGTCGATTTGATGAAAGCGAACAAAGTAACACAGAAGAAATTGGCACTTGCCATTGGTGTGCATGAAAGCACCCTCGGACGCTTTCTCAACGGTACAACAGAAAAATTGAGCGAAGAAAGCGTAATCCGCATTGCCAAGGCGTTCAATGTGTCTACAGATTTTATCTTGGGAACGACCGAGATCCCCGACAAGAAGAATTATGATATTTCCGAGTTGGGCTTGTCTGTGGAAGCTGCCAAAAATCTTTACACCGGAAAGGTCAAGGCTGATATTGTGAGCCGCTTGTTGGAGAATCCCCGCTTCGCAACAGTTACATATATGATTGCAGGATACCTCGATGATACAACGGCGGGAGGTTATGCGGCCCACAATCAGATGATCGCTTCCGTCACTTCCATGCTTTTGGGGCAGAACAAAACCACTGCTGCTGTGATGGCAGCCAGAGAAGCCAATTCGTATAAAGTCCCGGTTTATCAGGCAGATCTTACAAACATCCAAAATACCTTTATGACTGCGGTAAGAGAGGTAAAGAAGGAAGTCGGCAGCGAACTGGATGCACAAAAAGCGCTCAGCAAGGAAATTACTGCGGAACTGTTTGCTACAGTAACCAAAGGACAGGATACGCCCAATCCCTCCATCATGCCGGAAGAACTTGCAGATGCTATCACCGGAACGATTGCCAATGCTGATTGTGTCGATCAGGAAGCACTGGATAGTTTCAATAAGGCTCTGGTTGGTCTGATGCAGAGCATGGTAGCACCAAATGATAAGCCTGAGTAATGAGCAGCTCTGTATTGCCGCCCTGGACGGCGATACAGAAGCGAGAAATGCTCTTGTAGAGAACAATCTTCGCTTCATAAAAAGAACTGCCTATGAAATGTGGAGCGCACAGCAGGAACTGAACGCCGCTCTTGGCATTGAGATCAACGATCTGGTGCAGGAAGGGTCATTGGGCTTGTTGGACTGTATCGCCGGTTATAAACCGGACACCGGCAACAAGTTTCTGACCTATGCAGCACCGGCAATCCGCAACGCTATGGTGGACTACATCCGCAGATGGAACCCCACTTTTGAAGCGAAGAATCTGGGAAGCATCATCCGTTTGGATGAAGTTGTAAAAGGCGAAAACAAAGGCAAGCATGAATTTATCGCTGACTCCAGAGCAAAGAACCCGGAGCAGATATATATTGCTAAAGAAACCCACGAAGAAATCCACACCGCTCTGCAGCGGATTGACCGACGGGAACGGACATACCTCTGGTATCGCTTCGGTTTCGAGGATGATATGGAGCATCCGCTGAATGAAACCGCCAAGCACTTCCATCTGTCTGAGAGCAGAGCGAGATCCACGGAAGCTCTCGCTTTGGATAATGTGTGGTTGGAACTGCCGTGGTGGTACTGATAAAAGCAAAAAACCGCTGCAACTTCCGTCCTTTGTAGGGGTGAAAATAGCAGCGGTTTTACATTTGAGAGGATAGGTATGGCAAATATAATAACCAGTATCAGAATCATATGTAGCATAGTTTTGCTGTTTACACGGGCGTTTTCGTCTGCATTCTATATCCTATATATCATGGCAGGCATAACTGATGTACTTGATGGCGTTGTAGCACGCAAATTCAAATTGGAGAGTAAATTTGGCGAGAAACTTGATACTGTTGCCGATGTCTGCTTTGTTGGAGCAACTTTATATAAACTGCTTCCTGCCGTGAAAATTCCAATCTGGTTATGGTTATGGATTGGTGCTATTGTATTACTTAAACTCACAAATATCATATCTGGTTTTTGGCGGCAAAACACATTTGTCGCAAAGCATACCTCTGCGAATAGAATCACAGGAATATTGTTCTTCCTGTTTCCGTTTTCGCTTCCACTTTTGCCGGTGGAGTGCGGTGCAAGCGTAGTATGTGCTATGGGTACAGTAGCAGCTATACATGAGGGAATTCAGATAAACAGAGAAAAATGATGCATGAGGGAAACACAATGGAATTATCAGAGAAAATACAAAAATTACGAAAAGAACATAATTTGACACAGGAGCAGCTTGCAGAGCAGCTCTTTGTATCCCGTACTGCAGTTTCAAAATGGGAGACAGGTCGGGGAACACCCAGCATGGAGTCTTTGAAGCAGATTGCTAATTTATTTCATATTACGCTCGATCAGCTTTTATCCACGGAGGAAGTAGTTGTAATTGCTGAAAAAGAAAACAAGGACAATATGAAACGTTTTGCGTCTTACATTGATGGAATCATCAATCTGGCGGCATTCCTCGGTTTGCTTTTGCCGCTGTACAAGGTTGAGGAAAATGGGCTTTTCCACTCCGTGCCATTGTATCAGCTTGGTGGATGGCAAGGTATTGTGTTTTGGATTGCTCCGGTCATCATGGTGATTTGCGGAATTGCTCGGATGGTGCTTGCCGGAAGCGAAAACACCAAAATGAACACCGCTGCCAACATGGTCGGAACCGCTGCACATATCAGCGCAATCATTCTTCTGATTTTGTGCGGGCATCCTTACCCGGCAGTGCTGTTTTTCTTCCTGTTTGCCATGAAGGGCATTCTTTTGTTGAAAAAACCTCAATGACACGCAAAGTATCGCCCATGTGACAGCACGATTCTACACTATTTCTGCCCCTTTCGATAGAATAATTACAGGCTTGCAGCCGCAAATCTATCAAAGGAGCAGATTCGCAAATGAAAAGAAAAGCAATCTCACAATTTATTCTCGGAGGCATTCTTCTTGTTTTCTTTGTCCTCTTTACATGGTCACTGACGTTTATTGATGTACAGCCGATTGGCCCTAACGGTTCTTCCGTTGCATACGCACGTATCAACAAGGCTGTCCATAATCTGTTTGGAGTCAGCATGACCCTTTACAACATCACCGATTGGGCAGGTGTCGTGGCGATTTTCATTGCCCTGGGCTTTGCAATTCTGGGTCTAACGCAGTGGATCAAAAGAAAACATATCTGGAAAGTTGACCGCAGCATCTTGGTTCTTGGCGCATTTTACATCCTCGTATTCGGCGCTTATGTGTTTTTTGAGTTCCACGTAATCAATCGCCGCCCCGTTTTGATAAACGGCATTTTGGAAGCATCGTACCCATCTTCTACAACCATGCTCGCCATGTGCGTATTGCCCACTGCTATGATGCAGTTTCACCGCTTAATCAAGAATACGAGCATTAGAAATACCGTTAATACCTTGTGCGGTCTGTTTACGGCGTTTATGGTAATCGGGCGGCTTGTATGCGGTGTCCATTGGTTTACTGATATTTTTGGAGGGCTGCTATTCAGTATTGCTATGATTCTGCTTTACTGTGCGGCAAACAACTGCATTAGAGTAATCGAAAAGAAGTAATACACATCCATTGAATGAAACCGCCAAGCACTTCCATCTGTCTGAGAGCAGAGCAAGATCTACGGAAGCACTCGCTTTGGATAATGTGTGGTTGGAACTGCCGTGGTGGTACTGATAAAGGCAAAAAACCGCCGTACTTTTGTCCCCACAAAGGATAGAAGCACGGCGGTTCTCTTATTTCAATTTTATTTTTAACTGCATTATTCTTTGCTCAATTCTACGAATGGTTTCGAGAAATACTTCATCTGATTGACCCGTGGGATCATCCAATCCCCAATCCTCACGGTGGGAACAAGGCAGGAACGGGCAATGAACATTACATCCCATGGTGATGACCACATCCACTTCCGGAATATCGGCCAACAGCTTACTGTATTGGGTTGCTTCCATGTCGATGCCATGGACTTGCTTCATCAGCCGGACCGCATCCTGGTTGAGTTGTGGCTTTGTTTCCGTACCGGCAGAGTAGCTTTTCAAACACATCGGAAGCCAATTTCTTACCTAACGCTTCTGCGATCTGACTGCGGCAGGAATTGTGGACGCAGATAAAGGCTACCTTTTTCATTTCAGCAGCTTCTCAACTTCTGCAGCTTTCAGAACCTTACCGAAAGCAACTACCTTGTCGTTGACCACGATGGCAGGCATGGACATTACGCCGTACTCCATGACCTTTTCCATGTCGGTGATATACTCCACCTCGATACCAAGGCCAAGATTGCTGACAGCTTTTT
>JAZRCU010000018.1:0-3493 GCA_045659965.1 Faecousia sp. | reverse complement strand
CCTTGTCCGGTGCAGCTGATGGAAACCACGGAAGCGATGGCCTTTTCGTAAATGGCCTGTAGGGACATGCCGCCCTCTTGGGGGATGTTTTCAACGCTTTGGGGTGTGGATTTTAATTCCAAAGTCACATCGGATAAAGCGTCGGGGTCAACAGGCGTGGACGCTTCCTGCGGCAGCGTACTATCCTGCGTAAGTGCCTGCTCTTGGGAAAAGCCTACAGAAGCATCCAGATGATCTGCAGCGTTGGTGTCCGGCTTGCCCAAGGGATAGATATGAAAAATTCCCAGACCTTTGACAATGCCGCCGATCAGCACTACCGCGACCAGCAGAAAAATAAGCAAACCTTTGGGGCGCTTGGGGGGTTGGGTGCTGCCGGTTTCATAGTAGGGCTGCTCCCAAACTTCAGAGTCAGTTTGTTCGTTGTAAGAATATTCGTTCATAAAAAGCCCTCAAATCATCAGTTTACCAAGGGTAAGGTGAAGGTAAATCGGGTGATGCCGTCTGCGCTGGATACGGAGATATCCTCGCCGTGTCCGCAAATAATGGTTTTTACAATATAAAGACCTAAACCCCAACCATCTCTATTTTGACTGCGGCTCTTGTCCAGCTTATGGAAGCGGTCAAAGAGACGGGGCAGTTCTGCTGCGGGGATGGTGATGCCGTCGTTGGAAACGGTGAGGTAGATCTTGTTGTCGCCTTCCCGGATGGAAAGGCCTAAATTGCCCCCTTGGGGACAGAATTTTACGGCATTGTCCAATAGATTATAGATCACTTGGGTGATGTAGTCCTGATTGGCAAAAGTGTAGACAGCATGTTCCGGCATAGAAACATCCACATTCAGTTCCTTCCGGGTGATCTGCTGCTCAAAGGTGATCAGCACCTGTCCGGCACATTCTTCAATGTCAAACCGGGAGCGCTTTTCCTCTGGGTTCTTTCCCTGATCCTGCAGCCGGGAGATATCCAGCATGCTGCGCACCAGCCGGGACAGCCGCTTGGTTTCGTCAGAAACGATCTGCAGATAGTGGCGCTGCTGGTCTTGGCTGATAGTGCCGTCTAAGATGCCATCCACATAGCCGCCAATGGTGGTCATGGGAGTTTTCAGCTCATGGGAAACATTGGCCACAAATTCTGTGCGCTGGTTGTCGCTTTTTTCCAGAGATTGGGCCATATTGTTAAAGGCCAGCGCCAGATCGCAGATCTCCTGCGGCGCGTCCATAGGCACATTGGCCCGGGCTTTTAAGTTGCCATGGCCGAAGGCAATGGCGGTGGCGGCCATGTTTTTTAAGGGCCGGGTGCTTTTCCGGGTGTAAAGGGTCACGGCAATCAGCGCGGCCAGCACCACTAAGATAGAAACAAACAGATAGATCTGAGTCATCCGTTCCAAAATAGCTAAAGTGTCTGCAATGGGGGTGGACACCATGACGATGCCGATGATGTTGCCGGTTGCCGGGTCTTTGACCGAGGTGGATACCACATACCGGGCATTGTCATACAGGCCGGAGATCACACCTTGGTTGATCACAAATTCCCCAGTGCGTACTGCTTGCAGATACTCTCGGCTGGTAATGGACATGCCCTGATGCTCGCAACCCAAAGGAGCATCGGAGCAAAGCAGCAGCCGACCCTCGGCATTACAAAGCACGGCATCTGCACCGGAGATGCTTGAGGCCACAGAAAGGTTGGTCAAAAATTCTCTGCTGGTCATACCCATATCCCGGTGATAGGCAGCGGCCAACTGAGAAATGGCAGCGCTATCACTTTTCAGGTCTGCAATGGCCCGGTCTTCTAAATAGTTTTTTACCAGAGCTTGTAAAGAAAAACCAACCACCAGCAGCGCAGACAGTAAGATCACCGAAAAGGTGAGAAAGGTGCGGCTGAAGGTAGAGCGCATACTCACACCACCTCAAATACTAACATGATTCTACCGCATTTCGCCCCATAGAAGGGTGTAATGGCAGCGCTGCGGTAGTTTTTAGAAAAGTAAAGTTTTTGCTTCGCAAAAATGAAATTGGCAAGGCCAGTGAAATTTGGCTTGCGCCAAGTGAAGTTAAGTTTGCTATTCACTTTGCTGCAGGCGAAACTTCACTACGTAGTAACTTCACTGCGATAGCAACTTCACTTGCCAAAGGCAAACTTAGTGAAATTCGAAGTTTATAAAACTTCGAATTTGTAACCTACGCCCCAGACGGTTTTTAAGCACCACTGGTTAGAAACGCCTTCTAATTTTTCTCTTAAGCGCTTGACGTGGACATCCACAGTTCGAGAGTCGCCAAAGTAATCAAAGCCCCAAACCTCGTCTAAAAGCTGGTTACGGGTGTAGACCCGGTTGACAGAGGAAGCCAAATAGAACAGAAGCTCCATTTCCTTGGGAGGTGTGTCAATTTTCTTGCCGTCGACGATCAGCTCGAAAGCGTCCATATCAATAATCAGCTTGTCAAAGACCAGCCGCCGGGCGGTGTTTTCTCCGGGGCAACGGTCAGTCCGGCGCAAAACCGCTTCGATCCGGGCTAAGACTTCCTTCATTTCAAAGGGTTTGGTGATATAATCATCGGCGCCGCTGCGAAGGCCCATGACTTTGTCGTCGGTTTCTGCCTTGGCGGTGAGCATGATTACAGGGGTCTGGCTTTCTGAGCGAATGGTCTTACACAAAGTCCAGCCGTCCATGACCGGCATCATTACATCCAGCAGTACCAGATCCGGCTGAATGGACCGGAATTTGGCAAGGCCCTGTCCGCCGTCATTGGCGATGGTTACAGCATAGCCCTCACGCTCTAAATACATCTGCAGCAGCTGCGCGATGTTGATTTCGTCCTCTACAACCAGAACAGAAATAGCCATGATGATATCCTCCTAAAATAGTAAAGTTTCATTTTCTTCTATTATAACGGAAAAAAGCGGTTTTGGGTGAATAAATTGTGAAGAGATCTACCCAAATTTGTGAACGACCAAGATTTTCTTGCAAAATCCCGGGTTTGGGAGTATGATAAGGGGGTAAATATGGAAAGGAGTTTCGTATGGAAGCGTTTATTGAAATTCTGAAAGCGGTGCTGTTTGGCATTGTGGAGGGCATTACCGAATGGCTGCCTGTTTCTTCCACAGGACATATGATCCTGTTGGATGAGTTTGTAAAATTGCAGGTGTCGGAGGCATTTTACGAAATGTTCCAGGTGGTGATCCAGCTGGGCGCGATATTAGCAGTTATTTTGCTATTTTTCCGTAAGCTTAATCCCTTCGACGGAAAAAAGACTGTTCAGGAGAAAACAAATACTTGGCAGCTGTGGTTTAAAGTCGTGGTGGCGGTGCTGCCTTCTGCAGTGATCGGTCTGCTGCTGGACGACTGGATGGATGCCCATCTGTACAATTACATTGTGGTGGCCATCACTTTGATCGTCTACGGTGTTGCATTTATTCTCATGGAAAAGCGCAACAAGAACATCACCTATAAGATCACAGAGGTCTATGACATTGATTATAAGACCGCGCTGCTGATTGG
>JAZRCU010000017.1:0-11352 GCA_045659965.1 Faecousia sp. | reverse complement strand
AGTTTTGTAAAATTTCTTTTGAAAAAAAATCCCCCGGGAGCATTGCGGGAGGGATTTTTTTTTAGCGACTGTACTTGTTCTGCTGATTCTGGTTGTTGTTCTGCTGATTCTGGTTGTTGTTCTGCTGATTCTGGTTGTTGTTCTGCTGATTCTGGTTGTTGTTCTGCTGGTTCTGGTTGTTGTTCTGATTCTGCTGATTCTTGTTCTGGTTATTCATCCTAAAATCCTCCATAAATCATTTGCGTCTACCGCTATATTAGTGTGTCCGAAAAATTAGGATTTATCCCTTGGTTTAAAGATGATGCCAGCCAAAAGTCCTGCAATAATTGCGACAGTAATGCCTCCTGCAGTAGCGCCCAGTCCGCCGGTAACGATACCTAGCAGCCCTTTTTCGTCAATGGCCTCCCGAACACCCTTAGCCAGCGTGTAGCCGAAGCCTGTCAAAGGTACGGTTGCACCTGCGCCGCCAAAATCCACCAGATATTGGTATACACCAATTGCTTGTAGCAGCACGCCAATTACAACATATCCTACTAAAATGCGCGCAGGAGTCAGTCGCGTTTTATCTATTAAAACTTGTCCGATCAAGCAAAGGGTACCGCCAGTGATAAAAGCTCTTAAATAATCCATATTATCCTCCGCTAATAGATATGGCGTGGCATATACCGGGAATGGACATGCCTTGCTGAGATGAGGTGGGTGATAGAAGTGCGCCTGTGCCACAAAAGAGGATATTTTTAAGTTTTCCTGTTTTTATTCTATCCAGTAAATATCCACATAGGGTGATTGCGCTGCATCCGCATCCGGATCCACCGGCATGAACATCTTGTTTCAGACAATCAAATACCAAAGTACCGCAATCACTAAGCCTGCCGCCGATCCCTAAGCCTTCTCTTTGTGACATAGTTAAAAGCAGCTCTTTTCCTAGCTGCCCTAGGTCTCCGGTTACGATCAGGTCGTAATACTGTCCATCAACGTTAAAATCATTAAAGTGATTTTTGATCGTTTCCAGGGCTGCTGGGGCCATGGCAGCGCCCATGTGATTTGCGTCAGTGATCCCATAATCAACAACTGTACCGATGGTACAGCCTGTGATTTTGGGTCCAATTCCATCCGGTGTCAAAAGGGCAGCTCCAGCCCCTGTGACTGTCCACTGAGATGTGGGCGTTCGCTGGCCACCGTAGCCCAGAGGAAAACGATACTGCCGTTCTGCGGAGGCAAAATGAGAAGAGGTAACTGCTACGGCGTGTCTTATGAAACCGCCGCTGACGGCCATAGAGGCGGTCATAAGGGACTCTGCCATGGTGGAACATGCGCCGTATAGACCGATATGGGAAATCCCTGTGTTTCTAAGGGTAAATGAGGAACCGATACACTGGTTTAATAGGTCACCGGAAAATACAGCGTCTAAATCTGAAATATAAAGTCCGGCCTTTTTAACAACAGTTGTGAGGGCCAGATGCTGGGTTTGTTTTTCTGCCATTTCCCAAGAGGGCTGACCAAAGTAGGGGTCATTGCTGGTAATATCATAATATTTACCTAACGGCCCTTGTGCTTCCTTCTTTCCGGCAACACTAGCCCATGCACGAATCACAGGGGGGACTACATGATAAAAACTGTGCTTGCCTTTTTTACAGTAATTCATGGTAACACCTCGCTATAGAGGTAATTTACCCATTTGTGGAAATACTATAAAAAGAAGCAGCTGACAAATTTTGTCAGCAGCTTATACTTATTTACCTGCAAGGGCTCTTTCCAGCCAGACACAACCGAAGTCTAATGCGGTGTAAAGACCGGCTTTTTCACCTTTTTTCACGACGCGATCACGACTCTTTACAGACGGATCTGTCAGCTGAAGCTGAACAGAAACCCGGGTTGCGATCTCCACACCATTTACAGGCTTTGTTTCCAGAATCTGTAACATAATGATATGGGAGTCGGCCATAGAACCATAATAAATCAAGTTATCCTTTCGCATCAAAGGATGTCCCTTGTACATCAAAACCTTTTCTTCAGACATAGTAACCTCCTAAAATTAGGCGGGAGGCTTTTGCCACCGCAAAAGCCTCCCGGTGGATTCAGGGCTTCTCAAACAGATAGCAGCGTACTAATTCCTGCAGAAGTTCGTCCCGATCCAGCTTACAGATCATGCTGCGTGCATTGTTGTAGTTGGTAATATAGGTGGGATCTTCAGTCAGCAGATAGCCAACGATCTGGTTGATGGGATTATATCCCTTCTCGTTAAGAGCGTCGAACACATTGCGGAGAGTGAGACGCATATTATCTTTATCATTATTAGGTACTGTAAACTTAATGGTACTTTCCGTCATAGGAACGACCTCCTTCCGAATATTAAGTTTATTATATCCCAATTTTTCCGGGGTGTAAAGTACTCTTTGCGATTTTTTTGAAACTTTAACGCAGATTTGCGTCCAGTTTTTCTTTTAATGCGGTTAAAACCTTGTCGAAAACAGGCTGCGTGTCTGCATCGGACAGGGTTCTGTCGTCTGCGCGAAGCTCCAGAGAGAAGGCCAGACTCTTCTTGCCTTCTGCAATACCAACGCCACGGTAGATGTCGAAGAGTTTAACATTCTTCAACAGCTTGCCTGCAGCGGATGCGATTACATCCTGCGCCTGTGCCACAGTAATATTCTCGTCGCAAACGATTGCCAAGTCACGGGTGACAGAGGGATATTTAGGCAGGGGAACATAGGTCGGATCAGGCAGCTGCAATGCAGACAGGGCAGTGAAATTGATCTCTGCGCAGAAGATTTCGCTATCAATGCCATAGTTCTTTGCGACCAAGGGATGAATTTGGCCAATGTAACCAATCTGTACATCACCAATGGTTACCTTTGCGCAACGACCGGGATGATAGGAGGGGTTTTCCTTGTCCGCGGCATATGCAGCCTTAGGCATATTCAAGCCTTCCAAAATGGCTTCCAATTCGCCCTTCAAGGTGAAGAATGTTTCACCTGCACCGTATGTGCCAAGAACCAGAATCTTCGGCTCTTCAGGCAACTTCTGTCCTTCAACGGGCAGGTAGATCTTTGCCAGTTCGTAAAGCTTTACACTCTTGTTATGGTATGCATAATTACGGGACAGAATATCCAGCATAGAGGGCAGGGCGGTGGTACGCATGATAGAGGTGTCCTCGCCCAGAGGGTTCTGGATCTTCAGGGTGTTTCTCAGGGGGGAGTCAGCAGGAATACGGATCTGGTCGAAGATATTAGGACCTACAAAGGAGTAGGTGATGATCTCGTTGTAGCCCAGAGCGCGGCACAGAGCACCGGTCTTGCTTTCCAGCTTCATAATGGGGGCATAGCCGCCCTGTGTGGAGGTTTTGAATGCGGTGGTGGGGATCTCGTTGTAGCCGTAGGAACGTCCAACTTCCTCTGCGATATCGGCCATTAAGTTCAAGTCAGGACGCCAAGAGGGGACTTGGATGGTACGGCCATCTACAGGAATTTCCAGCAAATTCAGATACTTGACCATATCTTCTTCCGGGATATTTGTACCCAGCAGATTGTTGATCTTTTCGGGCTCTAAAAGCATAGTTCTGCTTTCGGGCACATAGTTGATCACGTCGATCATCCCGTCAAGAACATCGCCACATTCCAGAAGCTCTACCAGTTCACAAGCACGCTGTACTGCAGGGACAGTCATCATGGGGTCCAGATTCTTCTCGAACTTACCGGAGGACTCTGTGCGCATACCCAGAGCCAGAGCGGTCTGACGGATAGAAGTGCCATTAAAGTTAGCAGACTCAAATACCACAGTAGTCGTATCATCCTGAATTTCAGAATTCTCGCCACCCATAATACCTGCAAGACCGATGGGCTTATTCTCGTCAGCGATGACCAACATGCCGGCAGTCAAAGGACGCACGGTGCCGTCCAGGGTGGTGAGGGTTTCACCTTCCTCAGCTTCCCGGACAATGATCTTGCCGGAGGAAACGTAACGGTAGTCAAATGCATGCATGGGCTGGCCATATTCCAGCATGACGTAGTTGGTGATATCCACGATGTTGTTAATGGGGCGAATGCCGTTTGCGCGCAGACGGTTGCGCATCCACTTAGGAGAAGGACCGATCTTTACATTCTTAACCATACGGGAAGAGTAACGGTTGCACAGCTCAGTAGCAGGAACGTCTACATCCAGCATATCGTACATAGAGCCGGCATCGCTTCCCTTAACCACAGGCTCGTGGTGCTTCATAGGCAGACCGAAGGCTGCTGCAGATTCCCGTGCCAGACCGATCATGGAGTAGCAATCAGGTCTGTTGTTTGTGATCTCAAAATCTACGATGGTGTCATCATTGCCGATCACCAGATTGATATCGTCACCGGGCTTGCAATCCTCGTCATTTAAGATCCAGATGCCATCGGCAAATGCACCGGGAAGATCATTTTGGGTCAGGCCCAGTTCTTCAAAGGAGCAGAGCATGCCGTTAGACTTTTCGCCTCTGAGCTTACCCTTGGTGATATGAATACCACCGGGCAGCCAGGAATTGTGCAGTGCAGCGGGAACAAGATCACCCTGCTTTACATTCTGCGCGCCTGTTACGATCTGGACAGGCTCATCCTGACCTACGTCGATCTGGCAGACCCACATGTGATCAGAATTTTCATGGCGAACAATGGACAGGACCTTGCCAACCACAACGTTTTTGATCTGGGCATCCATGCGCTCATAGGTCTCAACCTTCTGGCCGAAGACAGTAAGCTTTTCTACATATTCTTTATCGGAGATGTGGGACAAGTCCACGAACTCCTCATGCAACCATTTTCTGTTGATTTTCATGTTCTTGCTCCCTCCTTAGAACTGATTTAAGAATCTGACATCATTATCGAAGATCAGACGCAAGTCGTTAATACGCATACGGCCCATAGCCATACGCTCCAGGCCCATACCAAAGGCAAAACCGGAGTACTTCTCGGGGTCAATACCGCAGCCTTCCAGGACCTTGGGATGTACCATGCCGGCACCCAACAATTCGATCCAGCCTTCGCCATGGCAAGTAGAGCATACTTGACCATCGACTTCACCGGTGCCGTGACACTTATGGCACTGCATGTCCATTTCGCAGCTGGGCTCGGTGAAGGGGAAGTGGTGAGGGCGGAAACGCATCTGGGCATCCTGACCGTAAATGCGGCGCATCACAGTCACCAATGCACCCTTCAGGTCACCCATGGTGATATGCTCGTCGATGACCAGACCTTCGATCTGGTGGAACATGGGGGAGTGGGTAGCATCAGCTTCGTCCTTACGGAATACACGGCCGGGAGCCAGAATGCAGATAGGAGGCTTGGTGTTTTCCATGGCACGGATCTGCATGGGGCTGGTCTGTGTACGCAGAAGAACAGAGTCATCATCGGTAAAGTAGAAGGTATCGGAGCGGTCTCTGGAAGGATGGCCTTCTTCGATATTCAGTCTGGTGAAGTTGTAATCGGCCAGCTCTACCTCAGGACCGTCAACAATCTGATAGCCCATGCCGACGAAGATATCTTTGATCTCCTGTAGAACTTTGTTCATGGGATGCTCATGACCCATGGTGACAGCTTCACCGGGGATGGTGACATCAATAGCTTCTGCAGCCAGCTTTTCTTCCAACACGGCGGCATTAATGGCGGTCTTACGCTGCTCCAGCTTTTCTTCAATAGCAGCTCTGACTGCGTTGGCCACTTGACCCATAATGGGGCGCTCCTCGGGGGTCAGCTTACCCATTTGCTTTAACACAGCAGTCAATTCACCCTTTTTGCCAAGCAGCTTGACACGCAGCTCTTCTAAGGCTGCGGGGGTAGTTGCATTATCCAAATCACAAAGCGCTTGCTGCTTGATTTGTTCAAGTTGTTCTTTCATATTTATTCTCCTTCCAAACGGTTCAATTACAAAAAAATATGCCCTCATCCCATTCGGGACGAAGGACATTCCTCCGCGGTACCACCCGCATTCGCCAAAAGGCGCAGCTTTGGCGCAAAAGCGCCACAATAGATAACGGTATCACCCGATCTGCTCTACTGCAATTTTCAAGCAGATAGCTCCAGGGAGAAGGCCGTTTATCAAGTGTAAGCGGATCACACCATCCCGCTTTCTCTTTGAACACTTTTACGATAAAAGACAACCCTTTCGCAGCCTTTGCATATTTTTGTTATAATACCACATTTGCCCTATAATTGCAAGCAAATTCTTATATTTTTCTTGACGGAAAAATAGGCAAATGGTATGATTTTTGTATGAAAGGGGGCAAAGCAATGGAGGAAATGATTTTGACCCATGAGAGGATTTTGAAGCTGCTTCCGGATCGTAATGCAAATTCTCATAAAGGAGATTATGGCAGAATTTTGATAATTGCCGGAAGTCGGGGATATACCGGCGCCCCTTGCCTTGCGGCAAATGGTGCGCTTCGGTGCGGTGCAGGATTGGTAACAATGCTTGTTCCAGGTTGTGTATATCCCGTGGTTGCCGGGAAAATGGATGAGGCAATGGTAAAGCCATTATCAAGCTTTTGCGGAAAGATAGCTTCTTGGTGTTTACCGGAGATGAAAAGAGAGTTGAACAAAACAGATGCTATAGTAATTGGACCGGGCTTAGGGCAGTCCTACGGTGTACGCAAGGCTGTGCATTGGCTTCTTAAAAATTTCAATGGCCCTGTTATTTTGGATGCTGACGGTATAAATGCGCTATCCGGGCATATGGATATACTGCGTGGCAGGACAGCTCCTACAATTTTGACACCACACCTTGGAGAATTCCAAAGAATTGGAGGATGCTTGTCTGAAGATAGAGTCCAATCTGCGGTGACCTTTGCCAAGGATGTTGGATGTATTCTGGTGCTGAAAGGACATCATACTGTGATTACAGATGGGTCGCAGA
This sequence comes from Faecousia sp., assembly GCA_045659965.1. Lineage (GTDB taxonomy): Bacteria > Bacillota > Clostridia > Oscillospirales > Oscillospiraceae > Faecousia. The sequence goes on along the minus strand of JAZRCU010000017.1, from coordinate 4,476 downwards.
TTTATTGCAATCCGACAGGAAATCCCGGCATGGCGGTAGGCGGCAGCGGAGATGTACTGTCCGGTGTGATTGCAGCTTTGGTTGGACAAAGACTGTCACCTCTGGATGCAGCGGCCTGCGGAGCGTGGCTCCATGGTGCAGCAGGGGATATCTGCGCTCAGGAAATTGGGCAGTACGGGATGCTTCCTACGGATATGCTTTTGGTTTTGCCACGACTTTTAAAATAAGGCGTGATATCATTGAAAAAAGCGATCCTTGTCTTATTGGCGCTGCTTCTTTGTGGCTGTGCAAAAGATGTTGATCAAACAAAGCAGGCGCTTTCCTTGCGGCAAGCGCTTCTTTCAGGAAATGGGTGTAGTTTTCAAGCGGAAATTACAGCTGATTATGTTGAGCAATTATATACTTTTACTCTGGAATGTAGCGCTGATAAGCAAGGAAATCTGACTTTTTGTGTTGTATCACCTGAGAGGATCAGCGGCATTACCGGAAGAATTGATCAGACAAGTGGAGCATTGACCTTTGATGATCAGGTGCTCCTGTTTGATACTTTAAATGAGGAACAGCTTTCTCCGGCGGCTGCGCCGTATATTTTTCTGAAAACGCTGCGAAGCGGCTACATTCATGGTTGCGGCATGGATGGAGATTTTGCCTTCTGGCGGATGGATGATAGCTACAGGGATCAGGCATATCAAGTTGAAATTTGGGCGGATGATCAAAATATACCTGTTCGGGCAGAAATTCTGTGGAAAGGCAGACGTATATTGTCTATTGCTGTAAAGGCGTTTCGAATTTTGTAACAATCTATTGTAAATTGCATAGGATATATCGAATGCTAACCGTATATTTTCTTTGCTGCGTGGGATAATTCCAATAACCGCGTTACATAGGAATTTTGGTAGCGTCGGTAATGATTTTTCACGGAGTGTGAAACACATGGACAACACAGTGAAACGTGGAGATATATTCTATGCTGATTTATCACCGGTGGTTGGAAGCGAGCAGGGTGGAACGCGACCTGTTTTGATTGTGCAAAATGATACCGGTAACAAACATTCTCCAACGGTGATTGCAGCAGCAATCACAAGCCAGACAGGTAAGGCAAGGCTTCCTACGCATATTAACATTGCTGGGGGCAGCGTTGGGCTTAGCAAGGATTCTGTGATTTTGCTGGAGCAGATACGCACCATAGATAAACGACGCCTCAGAGAGCATATGGGGCGTCTGGACGATCAGCACATGTCTATGGTAGACACAGCGATCGCAGTGAGTTTTGGCCTTAAAAATGAAAAACCTATTTGAATGGATGGCCCCCATGCTGCATAAATTGCAGTATGGGGGCGATTGTTTTGCGTGAATATTCAATTTTTGAAAATGATATACAGATAGGAACTGCGATAATTCTACAGGAAGGCTTGTATTATAAGATCTGTTGTAACTATCATACAACGAAGCAGCATCACCATTTGGTCTGTTGCGATGGGGATGAAATCTTTATTCTTGGGACTGGAATTCCTGATAAACAAGCTTGGGTGTTGAATAGGTTTATCCCAATGAGTATGCTGCCGGATAAACACTTCAAATTTGTTCTTAAGTCTACTAACATTATCCAGAAATTAATCCCCGGAGAGCCGGTTGCTCGTATTAGTCAAATTCCGTCAGGTAAGCTTCGCTGTTGTGAGGATGGATATTGGGTCAGCGGTGCAGAGGGTGACTAATCGACAGTGATATATTGTAACACAGATTCATATGTATAACGATTCATGCCATCAACATTCATTAAATCGCTGATTGTACGGAATTTCCCGTTTTTAAATCTGTATTGCTCAATTTTAAGGGCGAGAGTTGTACCAATTCCGGGAAGATGAGATAGTTCTTCTGAAGATGCTATATTGATGTTGATTTTCCCGTGAGAGATTGCCGGATTTGTTGATATAGTAGAGTCGTTGGCCTTTGAGAACAGGCTGCCGGTACTTAGCAAGCTTTCTCGGCTGCGAATATGAAAGATACCGATTACAAGTCCGATAAAAATTACAAGAAGGCCAAGTATGAGTAGTATATTATTGTTTTTCAAGGATATCTACCTCCGGATTGACGTAGGAAAGATTAACTGATATAATGTTCACATCTATTATACATATAAAAATTCTCAGGACAAGTCCGTTCTGAGATTATTGGAGATCTATATGAAGAAATCTCGAATTTTATTGCAGATTATAGCCTTGTTTTTGGTTGTATGTACTTTAACACCAACTGCGTTTGCGACAGAAGTGGATTTTCCTGCGTCGGATGAAACGGGCCAGGTTACAACAGACACTATGGCGGCAACCACAAGCAACGGTTATCATACTCCCGATGCAATGCTTACCTATTTGGGTGGCGAAAAGTTAATTGAGAATGTTGCTTCTGCCATCGTTTACGAGGTTGGCAGTGACACGCTTATGTATGCACTTAATCCGGATGCACCTATGGATCCTGCCAGCTTGGTGAAGATCCTGACGGCTTTGATTGCTGTTGAGCAGGGAAATGTGGAAGATCAGGTGACTGTTACACAAGAGGTGCTTGATACGGTCCCTTATGATGCAGTTTCCGCGGAACTTCAGGACGGGGAGATCCTTTCTTTAAAGGATTTGATCCATTGCATGCTTGTAGGCTCTGCCAATGATGCAGCTGCAGTCATTGCGGATCATATCTCCGGAGACCAGACTTCCTTTGTAAAGGAAATGAATCGCTATGCGCAGGAGATTGGGTGTAAACAAACAGTATTTATGAATGTCCATGGCTTGTTCCATGAACAGCAGATAACAACTGCTCGGGACATGGTTCGTATTCTGGACAAGGCTATGGACAATGCGCTGTTTTGCGAATTTTTCGGCACAGTATACTACACCGTACCAGCAACGAATAAGTCTGCAGATAGGGAATTATCTACCGGCAACTTCTTGATGAACACGGATAATCTGGAAATATATTATGATGCCCGCGTTGTAGGCGGACGTACCGGTGTTGCACAGGATGGAAAGCGATGTTTGGCATCCGCGGCCAAAGATGGTGACATGTGCATGGTAAGCGTTGTCTTGGGTGCGGAGGATCTATATGCTGAGGATAGCTCCAGAGTAACGATTTTCGGTGGCTACAAGGAAACCACGAAGATGCTGGACGCTGCATTTTCCGGAAATAAAGTGGTACAAATCTTGCATAAAGGCCAAGCACTGACTCAGTATTCTGTGGATAATGGCAGTAACGTTGTTGTTGTGACCCCTATTGAGGACGCGTGGGCAGTACTGCCACAAGAGGTGCAGGCTGCGGATATCGTTCACCGTTACCAACAGTTACCAGAGGGTATGTCTGCGCCAATTACCAAAGGCAGCAATATAGCCAGTGTTCAGCTTTGGTATGGATCGGTATGTGTTGCACAGACAGATCTTGTTGCCATGAATGATGTTGCTGTTGCACCGGAACTGAATGCGCAAATCAGTGAAGATGTTATTGATACAGGGTTGCCTCTTGGTGTTACAATCCTACTTTGGATTGTAGGTGTGATTGTTGCGATTATTCTTGTGTTGCGCGCCAGTGCAATGGTAAAGAGATATTTTATGATGAAGCATATAAAGCATCGCAGAAGGGAACGCAGAAGGAGTAAATAAAGATGCAGACATGGGATGAATTAGAGAAAGATTGTAATACCTGTCATGCCTGCCAATTGTCTCAAAAACGCCGTAATGTGGTGTTTGGGTGCGGAAATCGAGCTGCGGATGTGATGTTTATTGGAGAAGGTCCCGGTGAGCAGGAGGATATACAGGGAATTCCTTTTGTTGGTCCTGCAGGGCGGCTTCTGGATGATATGCTTTCTATTATTGACCTATCGAGACAGAATTGTTATATTGCCAATATTGTAAAGTGCCGTCCGCCCGAAAATCGGGATCCGGAAGAGGCAGAAATATCGGCATGTATCAGAAATCTTGAGTCTCAGATTAAACTGGTACAGCCAAAGATTATTGTTTGCTTAGGTAGGATCGCTGCAAGAAATATTATTTATCCTGACTATCGCATTACAAAAGAACATGGCAGCTGGGTGGAACGTAAGGGTGTGTGGATGACTGCTTTTTATCATCCGTCTGCTTTGTTAAGAGACCCGTCAAAACGGCCGGAGGCATTTCGCGATTTGTTGATTTTGCGAGAAAAAATGCAGCAATTAAATATTTTATGAAAAAGTGCCCATCCTTCTGGATGGGCACAAATTATTTGTGATATTTACTGCCTGCCTGGATTGCTTCGGCGCGGTATAGCTGTTCTAACACCATGACACGGGCAAGATGATGGGGGAATGTCATGGGGCTCATTGATAGCTGAAGATTTGCCTTGGCTTTGATTTTAGGCGCAATACCAAAGGATGAGCCAATGAGGAAACATGCACTGCTTTTTCCGGAAAGCTTAACGGACTCTATGGTTTTCGCCAACGCTTCTGAGGAAAGAAGT
>JAZRCU010000016.1:0-2536 GCA_045659965.1 Faecousia sp. | reverse complement strand
CTGCTGGCCGTGACCGTTCAGGCTGCGGGCATGGAGGGCTGCCAGAATGCCGATCACCGCGTTCATACCGGCGGTAATGTCGGCAATGGAAGCGCCTACCTTTAAAGGTTCGCCGCCTGCCTCACCGGTGACGCTCATAATGCCGCTCATGGCCTGTGCCACCACGTCATAGGCGGGGCGGCTGGCATAGGGGCCGGAGGCGCCGAAGCCGGAAATGGAAGCGTAAATGATCTGATCGTTCACTTCCCGCAGCTCCTTATAGCCCAAGCCCAGCCGGTCCATCACACCGGGGCGGAAGTTTTCGATGACCACATCCGCCTGCTTGACCAACTCTTTAAAAAGATTTTTGCCCTCTTCGCTTTTCAGGTTCAGGGTAATGCTGCGCTTATTGCGGTTAATGGTCACAAAGAAAGAACTGTGTCCGTTCACAAAGACCGGGTTTCTTCTGGCCTCGTCACCGCCGTCGGGGATCTCGATCTTAATGATATTGGCACCCATCTCACCCAGCCACATGGTGGCAAAGGGGCCGGTCAGCACACGGGTCAGATCCAGCACCGTAATGTCTCGTAATGCGCTTTTATTCTCCATTGTTTCTCCTTGTATTATAGAGTAGTAGTTTTTAGTGTCCCTCTCCAAGGACATATGCTACACTGTAAAGGATGCTGTGGATCGGTTTGTTTCTCCTACCGCATGACGGTTCACGAAAGGCTCCAACCACAGCCCTTTACAGTATTGTTAATCAGTTAGATACCGCCAGACGGTTTATGTGGAACAAGGTTACAAGAGTAAAGTGTCCTGTGGAACCAGCATCAAATATACATACCGGAGGTATCATCATGATTTGTGTGGGTATCGATGTCGCCAAGGACAAGCACGACTGCTTCATCCTCAGCTCGGAGGGCGAAGTCCTGGCAGATGTATTCACCATCCAAAACAATGCAGAAGGCTTTAACTCCCTGCTGCAAACCATTCGCTGTTGCACCCGTCCGGCAGACAAAATAAAAGTAGGACTTGAGGCTACCGGACATTACAGCTACAACATTCTTGGGTTTCTTCTTGACTGCGGCCTGCCAACCTATGTCATAAACCCATTGCACACCAATCTCTACCGGAAGAGTCTAAGTCTTCGCAAAACCAAGACTGACCGGGTTGATGCACGAACCATTGCGACTATGCTAATGTCTGATGTGGACCTCAAGTCCTACACAGACACATCATATCACAATGAGGAGCTAAAGTCACTAACTAGATACAGATTCGATAAAGTTCGTGAACGGGGCAAATTAAAGCAGTCTGTTTCTCGCTTGGTCACAATCCTCTTTCCGGAACTGGAAAAGCTGGTACCTTCACTCCATATAGCATCTGTTTACACACTTCTCAGCGAATTTCCAGGCGCACATCAGATTGCCAACGCGCATTTGACACACTTGAAAACTGTACTGTCAGCTGCCTCCAAGGGCCGCTATGACCGGGAGAAAGTTGTTGAGATTCGGGATGCTGCCAGAAAATCAATTGGTTCCAGAATGCCCGCGAAGTCTTTGGAGCTGATGCATACCATTCGGCTTATTCGGGAACTGGACGCAGAGATTGAGGAGATTGAAAAAGAAATCAATTCCATAATGGATGAAGTCCATTCTCCTATTACAACCATTCCCGGTATCGGCACTCGTATGGGTGCTATGATCCTAGCAGAGGTTGGTGACTTCTTTAACTTTGATTCTGCTGACAAGATCCTGGCCTATGCAGGCCTATCGCCATCCACGTACCAGTCAGGACAGCTCACTAATTGCTATTCCCATATGGAGAAACGCGGTTCCAGATATCTGCGCTTTGCCATTTTTAACGCAACCAAGTATGTCTGCCTTTGGGATCCGACCTTTGCCACCTACCTCGCTAAGAAGCGGGCAGAGGGCAAACATTACAATGTTGCAATATCCCATGCGGCCAAGAAACTTGTGCGTTTAATCTACGCCATGGAACGCTCAGGACAGCCATACAGACTTACTTCTGCCTAACATCCTGCACAATCTTTTCTCAGAGCGCCGTCTGCGACGCTCTACTTGTCATGCCGTTTTTGTGTCTGGAACTTTTTCTGCACTATCCTAGATTTGAGGCTTGACTTTTAATAGTTACTCTTTCACAAAAAAGATCGTGTTACACTAAATATACCATTGACAGAACCGCAAATCTAATTCATAATAATGGCAGATACATTCACTGCTGTGAATGATTTGGAGGTGTGGGCATGATTACACTGCAACAGCTGCAGTATTTCAAAGAGCTGGCCCAGTCCGGCCATCTGACCCGCACGGCGCAAAAGCTGTACATCACCCAAGCCACCTTAAGCAATGTGATCGCCAACCTGGAAAAGCAGCTGGGGGTCAAGCTGTTTGACCGGGTGGGCAGGAATCTGCAGCTGAGTCCCATCGGCAAGGAGTATTTGGAAGATGTGACACAGGCACTGGAGATTCTGCAAAAAGGGCAGGAGAAAATCGACAGCTACCGGCAGGCAGCGGAAGAAAAGGTTTCCGTCGCT
>JAZRCU010000015.1:0-29358 GCA_045659965.1 Faecousia sp. | reverse complement strand
TACTGCGGCGATTTGGAGCTGGGCAATGAAGGTTGGGTCTACTATATCAACTATACCTCAACCCCGACCTCGCTAAATACACCCGGTACCTTTGACTATGAGAACAAGGTCACGATTGACGGTCAGACAGCATGGGGCTGGAGTAATCTCAACCACGGTCAAATTACAGCAGAGATCATAAAGAATGGCTCTTTCATTTCCGATCCCGCCGGCGGCGCTTTCCTTTGGGAGTTCCAAGCCGTCATACCGGGACGAGTAGAAGGTCAACGGGCAGAATACGCTTGGCTCATCATGGATGAGATGCGACTTTTGGATGAAAACGGCACCACGATCGGCCGTGTGCAAAACGATGCACACCTGTCCACGGTCATGGCAACTTATAACGGAACCACCATCCAGATTCCCAGAATTCAGGATGCCACAGATCAGGATGTGTTTGCCTGGGATAACGCATGGACGGCAACAGAGAACGGCATCAGCTACAATCGAAACATCAGCCTGCTCTGCCGCTGCCAATGCACGCCGGAAACCTGCCACTGGGAAAGTTGCGGAGACTACTGGTTCCAAAACGATGACGGCTCATGGGCCACCAAGGGTTTTTGCCAGTGCTGGACAGAAACCCAGAACATGACATTCACGTTCGTTTACAGAACCACCGACCTATCCATGATTGAAGACTACGGCGCGCTTGGTTATCAGGTGAACAATCTGGCTCAGTTGTACTATTCCGAAAACACTGTCCGGGTTTCCTGGGATGATGCGTCGGTTAGCATTCCCAACCTGTTTGAAAAGCAGCTGACCCATGACTTTGACGGTTATACCGCCCATTATAAGGTCACGATCAACGAAGCGAAGCTGGTTCTTACCAACGGAACGCCCCTTTATATCCACGATGTGATGACCAAGACGCTGGCCTATATCAGTGGCTCTTTGGTTATTACGGCAGAGGATGCAAACGGAAATATCACCACACTCAAGCAGGGCACAGACTATACCGTTACATACGATGGAACGGGCAATCAAGTGGATGAGAGGGGTAACGAAGTACATATACTGGACATTGTGCTCTTACATCCCCAGCCGGTTATGTACACGCTGGATTATGATGCTACCCTCATCATGCCCGAGCAGGTCACGGGCGCGATTAAGTACAGCAACTCCGCTGAGATCACCATGTGGGGTGAGAGCATCAAAGACAGTTCTACAGAAAAGGTTTATGCTGACATCAACATTGCGGCAAAGAGTTACAAGGTGGAGATGTTTAAGACCTGCGCTCAAACGGGTGAGCCTTTGGGCGGCGCAACCTTCGGCCTCTATAATGTACACGGAGGTTTGATCACCACGGGAGTGACCAATGCAAGCGGGGAGCTTTTCTTCCAAACAAATATTGTGGAAGGCATTATTCTCCGAGAGCATATTCTCTATTATATGCAAGAGCTTAGAGCTCCACCGGGATACCAGCTGGATGACACAAAGCACTGGTTCTGCTTCTGTGATGAAACAACATCCACTTGCGAGATTTGCGCTGAGGTTATAGCAGAAACGGATGCAACCCGTATTCCCTTTGAGCAGATCGGAAAAGTTTATGCAACAAACCAACTTGCGGACTATGACTTGCCCGCAACCGGAGGTTCCGGTATTTATCCCTTGATGCTGGCGAGTGTAGCGTTCATTGTTACACCGCTTGTATATGGATTCATTCGAAGGCGCAAGCAGGAAAGGAGGGGTGTAGGATAGGCTTCCCCTTCTGCGGCGAATATGCGCCGAGGATGAATCAAAAAAATACAAACAAAAATTAGAAATAGAAAGGACTTAGAATCATGAAAAAGTTAGTATCCATTCTCCTGGCACTGGCCATGATCTTGGCCATGAGCGTGACTGCCTTTGCGGCAGACACAACGCTTACCATTGAAAACTCTGCCGGCAGAACCTATGCCGGTTATCAGCTGCTGGAACTGACCACCAGTTTGAAGGGTGATGCACACCACACCGCCCATGAAGACGCACACACCGAGGATTGCTATAACTATGCTTACACCGTAAATGAAAAATACCTCGCAATTTTCCAGCAAGAGGTTTATAGCAACGGTGGCAACTATCTTTGGGGCGAGGGCGGCAAGCCCGCTACTGCAAGCGCAATAACCGACGTGCAGATTTTGAAATACCTGGAGAACCAGACCAGCGGCAGCGGTACTCTGCGCCAGGTTGCTGACCGCGTTTACCGCGCAATTCAGGCAGCAAGCATCGAAGCCGATGCACAGGATCTGACCGGAACCAACGACTCTATTGCACAGGGCTACTGGATGTTTGCGGATGTGAGTGAGCTTGATGGCAACGAATCCAACTCTCTTGTTATGGTGGATACCGCGGGTCAGGATGCTATCACCATTACCCCCAAGACCGCACTTCCCACCATTGAGAAAAAGGTTAAGGACATCGAGGACAGCGAAGATGACAGCATTACTGACAACCCCTGGCATGATTCTGCTGACCACGATATCAATGATACCGTGCCCTTTAAGCTGACGGCTACTCTGCCTGCAAATGCACAGGCTTATCAGTCTTACAAGGTAGTCTTCCACGATACCCTGTCCAACGGCTTGACGCTGGATGATACTTCCATCAAGGTTTATATGTATGAAACCAAGCATAAGGCCGATGTTGATACCGATCTGAATGATGGCAAAGATGTTACTGCAAGCTTTGACCCCAATACCAATGCAACCGATGGATGCACCTTTGAAGTAACCTGCGAGAATGTATTTGGAATTACTGGCGTGACCAAGGAAACTGCTTTTGTGGTCTACTATGAGGCAACTCTCAACCCCAATGCTGTTATTGGTGGAACTGGTAACCCCAACGAAGTGTACCTGGAATTCTCTAACGATCCTTACGGCGAAGGCACCGGCAAGACCGAAAATGACAAGGTAACCGTGTTTACCTACCAGTTGGTCATCAACAAGACCGATTCCCATGACCATCCTCTGGAAGGCGCAGGCTTCACTCTGTATAAGAAAGATATTCACGGCGACTACAATCCGCTGGGTGAGGAGCTCAAGGGCGACGGCATGACCACCTTTACTTGGGTCGGTCTGGATGACGGTGACTACAAGCTGGTGGAAACCACTGTTCCCCAGGGTTATAACGAGATGGATGATGTCGCGTTCTCCATTTCCGCAGAACACAGCGAAGTCTCCGGAGAGCCTACCTTGACGCTCCTCGACGGCGGCTTGATGGGCGAAGGTATTGTTGCTACCGGTACAATTGAAAAGGACATCGTCAACAATACCGGTACGATCCTGCCCGAAACTGGTGCTCAGGGTACCATTATGCTGATTGGCTTTAGCACCATGCTGGTAATGGTCGCAGCAGTCTTCATGATTACCCGTAAGAAGATGTCTATCTACGAGGACTAATTTTTCAAAACATAATCGTAAAGATTAACTTGTTATAAAAGTGGCGGCGGATGGTTTTTCGCCATCCGCCGCTATCTTCTTTAAGGCGGTGAACAGATACTTATGAAAAAAAGCAAAATAGGAATGCTTTTGGTCCTGATGCTGTTCGTAGGCGTCTGTGGACTGCTTTATCCATCGGTAAGCCAATACTGGAATTCTAAAACGCAAACTCGTGCGGTAGAAAACTATCAAGAAATACTAAAATCTCTCAAACAAGAAGACTACGATGCATTTTTTCAGGAAGCAGATGTATACAATGCCGAGTTAAGCGAATTGAAAAACCCTCTGCTTGATTATCACCAGTTAGACGGCTATAATGAAATTCTTAATATCAATGGAAATGGCATTATGGGATATGTGTCTATTCCAAAGCTTGGTGTAGAAATTCCGGTATACCATGGAATTTCTGCTGAGGTACTAAATGTTGCCTGTGGCCATTTGGAAGGTACATCCCTTCCGGTCGGTGGTGAAAATACCCACTGTGTTCTGTCAGCACATCGAGGTCTCCCCCATGCAAAATTGTTTACAGATCTGGACAAGTTGGAATTGGGCGACACCTTTCAGCTTACGGTGTTGGATCGTACACTCACTTATCAAGTTGATCAAATCAAAGTAGTTCGTCCGGATGAAATCGACGATGTTCAGCTTGTCGACGGAAAAGATATTTGCACCCTACTTACTTGTACTCCATATGGCATCAATTCCCACAGACTTTTGGTGCGGGGAACTCGCATTGAAAATGCAGCACCGGCATTATATGTAACATCAAATGCCTATCGGATTGACTCGTTGGTGGCAACCCCCGTGGTTGCAGCGCCAATCCTGCTGATTCTGCTGATTGTTTTGTTGGTAAAGTATCGGGATACAGGAAGCAAGCCGCTCATCTCAAAGGAGGAGGAAGAATGGCTAAACGAAGAATGGGGATAACAGGACAAGGGGATGGTTCTCCTGTCTTCTTCTGGAATGAGAGATAGATGGTGGATTTTCGCCAGTTAAACTTGCGATAGTTCGGTCACACGAAAACGGCGGCTCAATCCGCCAACTCTGCCTAAGCACCTGCCGCTGTCCGGGATTTCCCGGGCAGCGGCTTTGCGCGAATAGGCTGGAATTCCGTAACCGTAGATCTCATAATACCCAATGGGGAATCTGTTTTCACGGACGGTGTACCTACGCGTTTGCTAATCCGCCCCATCCTCCCGGGAGAAAGCCTCCCGCAGTTTTTCTAAAGCCCGCTTTTCAATGCGGGAGACATAGGAGCGGCTGATGCCCAGCAGGGTGGCGACTTCTCTTTGGGGCATGGGGGTGATGCCGCCGATGCCGTAGCGAAGCTGGAGGATGCGGCGTTCCCTTGGGGTGAGGCATTCGTGGAGATATCGGTACATCTGGGCGTACTGCTCCTGGCAGCTCAGATCCTCCAAAAGATCCGTGTCATCGCACAGCACATCCATCAAGGACAGGGCGCTGCTGTCCCGGCCGGTGTCAATGTCGTCCGACAGGGAAACATCCTGGGCGCTCTTCTTCTGGCTGCGGAAATGCATCAGTATCTCATTCTCCACGCAGCGGGCGGCATAGGTGGCAAGGCGGGCACCCTTGGAAGGGTCGAAGGTGGAGATCCCCTTGATCAGCCCAATGGTGCCGATGGAGATCAAGTCCTCCTGATCCGCCCCCTGGGCATAGTATTTCTTGGAGGGCTGATGCCTGTCAAAGTGGCTTGCGGCGCGTAAACCGCCTCATATTTTTGCCCTAATTTGAGATATATGTCCAAATGGATCTCTTCTTTGGTACTTTCCTTCTTCACGATGATCTTATCAAGGATGGTCGCAACCAATGCAGTATTGATAACACCCTCAAAGCTCAGTTCCTTGTCCAGTTCCTTGCGGATGGCACCGATATCCAGTTCTTGCGAACCGGCTTTGGCCTGCTCCTGCCGAATCGCAGCCAACTGGGATTCTTGGTTCTTCAGCTGATCGTTGAGGCCATCGTTGCGCTCTTTGAATTCCTCAATGGTGATGGCACCGGCAATGTGTAGATCCAGTAGGCGATCCTTCTTCTGCTTGGTTGCGGCAATCTCACCTTCCACATGGACCAGAATTCTTTCATAGTCCACCTCCTTTGGCACATGGGTCAGTACCGTCACCAAGGAATCAATGATGACCTGCTTATCCTTCATCATTTCTGTAAAGATTTGTGCCATGATCTGATCCAGTTCACTGCTGCGGATTTGGGGTGCAGAACAAGCGGCCTTACCCTGCTGCCGGTAGACCTTGCACAGCCACACTTCTTTGCTTCCCTGTTTGCTGGTAAGCACCTGCCGATGGAAGGTGGTGCCGTGTTCCTCGCAGATGATCTTTGTGCTATAGGGATAGCGGTTGTGGTAAGATGCACCGCTGCTGTGTGTCATCATTTCTTTTCTCCTCTCTTTATATAGGGCGTTTGCCCGATCCCATAATTCCTCGCTGACGATGGCTGGGATGCTTGGATCCGGGTACATGACCCATTCGCTTTCATCTAAGAAGGCTTTTTTCTTGGTGCGGTAGTCGATGTTTTGCGTTTTATTTCCACAATACCAACCTTTGTACTTGGGGTTCTCCAAGATGTGCCGAATGGTCAGCACATTGAAAGCATTGCCCTCCCGACTGGTGTACCCCATCTTTAGAAGCTCTTGGGAGATCTTCCGGGTGCCGTAGCGATGATTGGCATACAGATCAAAAATAATCCGCACGATCTTGGCTTCTTCCTCGTTGATGGTCAGCACGCAATCCTTTTTGTCATAGCCGTAAAGCTTGTCGTTGCCCAGCACATGACCGTTCTTGATGGCCTGCCGAAAGCCGAACTTGAGTCGCTCGGAGAGCTTACGCACCTCATCCTGTGCAACACCAGCCATGATGACCAGACGAAACTCGCTATCGGTGTCCAATGTGTTGATGTTGTCGTTCTGAAAGAACACACCCACATTGTGTTCCAGCAGTTCCTGAGTATACTTGATACTGTCCAGAGTGGAGCGGGAAAAGCGGGAGATTTCTTTTGTAATAATGAAGTCAAATAGACCTGCCTTGGCATCCCGGATCATGCGGTTGAATTCGTCCCGCTTCTTTGTGCTGGTGCCGGAGATGCCCTCGTCGATGTACCCCGGCACAAAGGTCCAGTTTTTCTTGCTTTTGATCAGCTCCGTGTAATACTGCACCTGGTTCTCCAGAGAGTTCAGCTGCTCGTCCTGATCCGTGGAAACACGGGCATAAAAAGTCACCCGTAAGGGGAGGTCGAAGATCGACCTCCCCATTCGCATTTCAGCACGAATTCTACGTATGTCCATCAGATTCCTCCTTACATTTTTCTTCACAGTAGCAGAAAAACGCCGGGCCGTCCAATGTGTCAAGGATCTTGGGTTTCGCCTTATCGTGAATATCCTGTGTGATCAAATTCTTATCCCGAAGGGACTGCAGCAGCACGCACATCACATTTTTTTCCAATTCCCGCATCTATGATCACCTCTCTTAACTGTATGAACGGCTGCATTTTATCTTTCCTGCGCCCGCTGCCGCTTGCGCTGATACTCCCCCAAAAGCTTGAGAATGACCTCCTGCATTTGCGCCGGGGTGTAATTTGGGGGGAAGAATTTCCGCACCTCGTCGGTGCGGAAACTGATCTTTTCCCGTTGGTTGGCCTTGGGTTGGCTCAGAATGCCGAAGATGGTGTCCATGTTCAGCATCCCGGATTGGCTTAGCTGCTTTAACTGAATGGCTTGGGACAAGGACGGGGTGCAGTCCTCGCTCTCCATGGTTTCCAGCAAATCCTTCTGCTCTGCTTCCACAAGGTAAGACAACTCCACCGCTGGGGTGAGAGCAATCTTTCCCTTGTCTACCTTTTCCAAAACGCCAGGAATAAGGTTAGTCAAGCGGATGTAGCGGTGTACTTGCCGTTCACTATCACCGTTTGCTTCGCTGATTTGCGTCACACTCAACTTCTCGCCAACTTGGCGAGAAGTTCCTTGCCTGTTAAGCGCTTCCATCTTTAGCTTGTAAGCAAAGGCTTTTTCACTGGGCAGAATGCGTTCCCGATGGAGGTTGCTATCCACCAGTGCAATAGCTGCCGCATCTCGATCAATGGCATAAATTAAAGCAGGGACCGTTTCGATTCCTGCCTTCTTGCATGCGCGTAAGCGCCGGTGTCCGGAGATCACCTCATATTCTCCGTTCTCTAACGGACGGACTACCAGTGGTGTCAGTAAGCCTTGGGTAAGGATGATCCAATTCAGCTGGTGCATTTCCTCGTTGACTATCACTTTGAAGGGATGTCCTTCGAAGGGTCTTAGTTTTTCGATGGGCAAATATTCTGCTCTTGTTTCTTTCATCGTTCATAACTCCTTTCAAGTCTTCGATTGCGTTCCATAGCCTCCTGCTCTGCCCGCCGTTCCAGATCAAGAAGTCCCGCTACTTTGAAACTTCTCTCCTCAATGCGTCTTGCGCTGCGCAGTTGCTTCCGCAAGGGTTCCATCTTCTTGGTGATTCCTTTTGCGGCTTCTTTTAGCTGAGCCTTTTCTTCCACCGGTGCCCGCCGGATACGGTTTCGGATGTGTTCTCTCTCATCCACCAGTTCCGTGATCTGATCTTCTACCTTCTTTTGGAATGCAAAAAGCTCCTGGGCAGTACCGATTTGGTACTGCGCCAGAAGCTTGATGTCTTCTGTATATTGGTCCAGCTTCCGGATCTCTGCTCTTAACTCCGGTGACAGTGGATAGATTGGTCTCTTACCATATTCCTGTTTCACAATACTGATCTCCAACAGTTCCAACATCAGAAAGAATGGGAAAGCCAATGCGCCCATCCAGGGAGCACGGTAGATCGTCCGCTCAAGGTCGTATAGCGGTGTTTGCCGCTTGCGGTAAATGGGTTGCGCGATTTGCCTGTAATACACTTCATCTTCGAAGCGGTTATCCTGAAAGATACGGTTGATTTTCTCTTTTGGATAGCCAACATTGGATAGTCTTACTGCTCTTTTCCAAGTGGGAGCTTTCACAGAAGGTTCGCCGGTGCGCATATCTCTGGAGAAAACATAGCCAAGTGCCACAAGGCGTCGTTCAAATTCATAGGGTTCAAAGGAAAGAGAAAGGCAATACTCAATATCCTTTCTCAACATATCCTTATGGGTTAGTTTCCCGTCCTTGTGCATCCAGTAGCCGTCCTTCTCACCACCATAGAAACCGGCATTCCTCAATACGGATTTATTGTGTTCCCAGCAGACCGCATCGGAAATCTCCCTGAGCCTATAGTGGTCAGACACATGGTTTTCAAACTTTCGCCCGGTACGAAAAGACACGGAGTTCACAACAAAATGGTTATGAATATTTTCCGTGTTCAAATGGGTAGTGACTACGATTTCATAGTCCTCGCCCCACATTTTACGGGCGGTTTCCATGCCAATACGGTGAGCCTCTTCTGGGGTTACTTCGCCCTCTTTGAAGCTTTGATATCCGTGGTAAGCTACATTCCCGCCCAGCTTCCCATAGCGGCGTTTGGTGTCCATCATGGCTTCAAAAGCATGCTGCTTCGGACAGTTGATGGCGCTGACATACATCTTTTTATCCGTCTTGGCATCGTTGCCTGCATAGCGCAGGGCATTATACAGGTCGTCGTCCAGGCACTTTCGCTCGGTGGTTTTGTCCAGGTTTTCGGCATAGTCGATGGCATCCTTCAGCTTTCCTTTGATCGGCCAGAATCCGGTTGTCGCCATGCTGCCACCTCCTTCCTTGTTTGCTTGGACGGAAGCAGCAATTCTCTGCGAATGTCGGCGATTAGCTCCAGCAGTGCGCTCTGTGTTTCTGCAGCCATCTGCTGATTGCAAAGGTCGCAAAGCTTACTGTAAAACAGATAAAAGCTGTCTGATAAAAGAGGTCTGGGTTCATAGCCCAGACCTCTCTTGCGAAGATATTCCGACAAAGATAAGCCGCAGCTCTCTGCAAGGCTTTCCATCTGCGCCTTTTCTTTCGGCGTCAGCCGAATGTTGATTAGTTTCTTATTCTCATTCATTTTTTCCTTTCTCAGGGGGATTGGGGTGCTCCTCAAAGATGCCGCCCCTGGTTGCTGGGTGGAACTTGCTTTACAAGTTCCCTGCTTGTTACGGTATGGGACAGTTCTGCCGTTACAGCAGCGGACAATGGTCTGCTGCCATATGGCGGTCGCCATAGAATTCATCTGCGTAGTCTGCCTCTACCACCACATAAGGCACAGCCTTTCTCTCCATGCCATTCTGATAGAGAATCTTGAAACTGAGAGGGTCCATCTCATCCGGTTCGTCCAGGCCAAAACGCTCGATATCCTCCCGCTCGACTGTAATCCAAAAGCCTACCATGTGGAACTCTTCTTGCAGGAGCAGCAAATCCCAGCCGTTCTCAGTAGGTGTACACCGTACCACCACACCAATGACTTCCCCGGTGAATCGGGGCTGTACATAGGTCCTTCCCTCGAAAATCAGCGCGTTGCACTTTTTATCCAAAATCGTAACTGTTGCGTGTTTCATAAAAATAATCCTCCAAAATTCAATACAAAATGCTCTGACGGCGCGTACCTTCTGATGCACCGTCGTTCTTTTGTGCTTTCCGCTGCATTTCTGCCAAAAGCACAGGCGCTCCCTTTTTTACAGCAGAATGCGACAGCGGTTTTCCTGTAAAATGATGGCGCACGGGCATCTGCGTGTTTCTGCATTCGTCCCCCTTTTTGAAATCATTTCCGTTTCCTCCTTTCAGTTGGCAGTGAGGCGGCGATCTGCACCTCCTACTTATCTAATGCCGGGAAAACGGATTTTGCGGGCATTTACCGCAACATGCCAGAAATGATTTCCGCAACAAGTAAAAAAGCCTTGTTTCTCAAGGACTTTTCCCTATAAAACGCAAAAACGCCCCATGCCGACCGATCACGGACGACATGGGGAGCATGAAAAATATTTACATTTTATAAAGGAACAGTTGCTCTGCAATATGATATAAGTGCATCCACGAAGGGAGGTGCGCATATGGCCACCACATTTTTTACAGCAGCCTATCAGGACGGTTATGTGTTCCTGGGCAAGGGGCATTACTACGCAGGCAGCTTTGCTGTGCATCTGCTGAATGATTTTTATAAGGACGATCTGGCAGCAAGACTATCCGTTTTCAAGTCTGCCGGTTGGCAGGTGTTGGACCTGCTGAACAAAGGCTGTATAACTTCCGCACCTCTCATAGCTGCCGGTAAGGAACTGCAGCAAATTTTGAAGGTGCTCCCCAAGCTGAAGCCATTCTCCCTATTGGATGTGGCAGCAGAGAGGAAGCGCATGAATCAACTGTTCACGGAAGAGGCTGCAATCATCCTTCGAGAATACTTTTTGCAAAGAAGCTTGATTGGACAAGCGGAAGAAATTCAGATCATCCTCGGAATTCTTCCACGGCACGATGCTGCACTTCTTCAGAAGGGTTCCGCACTTGTTGAGGATATTCAGCGAACCATTACCATGTACCATGCCATCAGCGATGATATGCGATACTGCTTCGACGGATTGCGAAAGTTCGTTAGCAAATTAGATGAAGCCGAACGATATGACGAGGCGCACTTGCTCCCTCTGGCACTGGATATTTTTCAGCACAAAGCATTCCCTTCAGAAGCAGCGTACATTTCCGTCCGCAGAACGAAACGCAGCAAACCGATGGTTGCGCGAAAGCTGATTTTCGGAAGCTACGCCAGCTTTCTACTGACAGACTTCTTTGAAGGGCTGCACAACGGTCATTACCCCAAGCGGTGCGAGATCTGCGGCAAATATTTTCTCATGCAGTCCGCCCGCCACCAGCGGTATTGCGGCGGTTGGTCCGGTGTTGTTGAGGAAGGTCGTAGGCTCAGCTGCCGACAATATGCGGTCCGCATTGGCAAGAAGGAACTGGCGGAGGCTGATCCTCGGAAAGACCTTTATAACCGCCGCTGTTCCTGCATCCGCAGCGAGCAATCCAGAGGCACCATCACGCCGGAATTTGCCGCCGCCGCAAAGGCGTTGGCAAAGCGGTGCTTGAACAAGGCAATTATGAACCCGGACTATGCCGCAACCCAATTCGAAAAAGATCTGCAGCGGGAGAAGCTGTACGCAGATGTCAGGGCGGAGGTGGCGTGATGGATATTCGCAATTTAGAAGTGGAGAACCACCCCAAAAAGGATGATACGATTCCTAATGGCTACAGGATGTTCCACATTTCTCCTCCTCCGGAGACTCTGCCGTTTAACGAGTATATTCTCAAATACCAGCAAACCGGTGATGACGCTTTTTTCCTTGCTTTTCTTCACTACTATGAGAACATCATCAATTCAAAAGCCAACGAGTACGCCTGCAATTATGCCATGACAGAGCATTGGCTGGATATCAAAGTCACAATCGTGGAAGCACTGCTGATCGTTGCTCAGAAATATGATCCTGCGCAAGGCAAGGATTTCCTCACCATTGCAGAGAGCTATGTTAAAAGCGCGGTCCATACCTATATCCGTACGATGCGCACAGGGTTCACCCTAAACAGCCCCAACGAGGATGCGCTTGTACGCACAGCCATGAGGGAATTCCATAAACGCAAGGGGCAAACAGATGATGATACGATTGCAGCCATTGCTGCCAAGATCGACCGTTCTCCCAAGTACACCCGAAAGCTCATTCAGGATGCTTCCTTGAATGAGAACATGGCATCCGCAGTACGGACAGACGAAGATGGCGAAGAAGAGGAACTGAGCCAATATGCACCGGACGGAACTTCTGATCCGACACGGCTGTTTTTCTTGATGCAACAAAAAGAGCAGCTCTATGATGCCTTTT
This sequence comes from Faecousia sp., assembly GCA_045659965.1. Classification (GTDB taxonomy): domain Bacteria; phylum Bacillota; class Clostridia; order Oscillospirales; family Oscillospiraceae; genus Faecousia. Next base: position 17,086 of record JAZRCU010000015.1, on the reverse strand, counting down.
ACAATTTGACCCTCCGGGAGCAGGAGATCGTCTCCGCCCACTTGGGCTTCTGCCCGGAGTGCTGGACAAACATACTTCGTGACGATGGCCGCATCCTCAAACGGGATTTTCACTACATTGGCCTCACCCATGAGATCCAGGAAAAAGCTGCCGAGAGGGCATATCATAACGCCCTTGCGAAAATGCGCAGATATATTGCAAAGAACAGCTTGTAAGAAATCGCCTTTTCAATAATTCAAGTCACCATTAGAAAAATTATTAGAATCCGGCTGCAAAGAAGATCCTATTGAAAATAAATGGCGATACGTACAAAAAAGTTCAATATAGAGCATGACTTTGTCCGCTCCAGCGATTGAAATATCGAAAAGATATGTTGACTTCTTTTTTATATCTGGCTATAATTAAGTTGCACGAGTTTATCCGCTCAATTGAATAAAATAGTCAAAAGTCAGAAAGGAGTTGCGCTCATGGATATCCAGCACTACAAGGATATATTTGAAGACTATGGCGGCATGATGCGCACAAAGGATCTGGAACGGGAAAAGATCCGATATAGAAATGTCCAGCAACTCATTGAGGCAGGTCTTGTAGAGAAAGTCCGGTATGGTTATTATCAATGGGTTCGTCCCGATGATTTCAGCGAAGCCAGAACAGTAATCCGCCTATTCCCAGATGCAATTCTCTGCATGGACACAGCGCTGCGCTATTATGGGTATAGCGACCGCACCCCCGGCGATTGGCATCTGGCAGTTAGCAAGGATTCCGGGAAATCCCGATTTCATATTGATTATCCTTTTATAAAGCCCTATTATATTGAGCCTGCTGTTCTGGAACTGGGACTTACGAAAGGCAATATGGATGGACATGACATTCGGATCTATGATAAGGATCGTGTGATCTGTGATTGCCTGCGGTATCGTAACAAGATGGATAAAGAGATTTTTAACAAAGCAATTCGTGCATATATCGAAGATCCCGGAAAGAACATTCCCAAATTGATGGAATACGCTAGGCCTCTGCGTGTGAAAAAGGCCGTAAAAGATTTGATAGGAGTGTGGCTGTGATGGCAAACGAAGAAAAGAGAATTTGGGGCATCCATACAACTGACGATTCCCTATTTTTGCACAACAATGTTATTGCAATCGGCTGGAAGGATTTCGGCGATTGCAGCAAACTGGAACCCACTCGCGAAGCTTATAAGGCCCATTTTATCAAATCCTACCCCAATGGCAAAAAGGGTGCAGTTGCCACCAGTGCTGGCATGCTATACCGCTTTGCTCTGGAAATGAAGGTCGGCGACTATGTAGTATTCCCGTCCAAATCTGATCGGAAGATTAATATCGGCGTAGTTGAGAGTGATTTCATTTATGAACCCAGCGCTGCTCTTTATGTGCAGCAGAGAAAAGTTAAGTGGCTGAAACATCTGCCAAGAACCGCTTTCTCTCAGGGCGCATTATATGAACTTGGTTCTGCTCTGTCATTCTTTATGCTGAAGAACTATGCAGACGAATACATCCGGGCCTTGGAAAAGGGATTCAAGCCTGCTGCAGCAATGGCAGAATCCGACGAAACTGTGGCAGCCACTGCCGAGGATATCGTTGAGTCCACAAGAGATTTCATTTTAAAGGAATTGAGCAAAAAGCTGAAAGGCTATGCTTTGGAAGAATTTGTTGCAGATCTGCTCCGGGCTATGGGATACCGCTGCACAGTTTCTCCTCAGGGTGGCGATAGCGGTATTGATATTACTGCGTACAAAGATGAGTTGCCTCCCCGGATTCTTGTCCAGGTGAAGAGCCAGGATAGTGACATCAAAGAAACCACCATTCAATCCTTGAAGGGCGCTATGCGTGAAGGTGACTACGGCTTGTTTGTTACGCTTTCCAATTACACCAAGAATGCACAGAAATACTTAGAAAACACCCCCATCATTCGTGGCATCAACGGCACAGAACTGGTAGATCTGATCTTGAAATACTACGATCAGCTCAGCGACAAGTACCGGAAGATGATCCCGTTGAAGATGGTTTACATCCCCGTCCCTGAGGAAGCGTAAGGAGATAGATTATGGCAGATATTGCTGCTTCTGTTCTTGCAAAACTGAAAAATAAAGCCAAGGCTTCCGGTATCAGCTATCAGCAGTGCCTGCAGCTTTTCTTCCAGGAAGAATTTCTGCGCCGTTTGGCAGGCTCCAAGTATGCTGAGAATTTTGTTCTTAAGGGCGGCTTGTTTATCTATACGCTCACCAACTTTGAAAGCCGTGCCACCGTGGATGTGGACTTTCTGTTGCGCGGTCTAAACAATGATCTTGCCCGCATGGATGAGATTATTGCAGAGATTTTGACCGTGGATACCGGTAATGACTTTGTGACTTTTAAGGCCGGTAAAACTGAACCGATTGCCGTGCAGCGCAAGTATCATGGTGTCAGCACACAGATCACTGGCTATATCAAGAATGTCCGTGTTCCCTTTAATGTGGATATCGGTGTTGGTGATGTAATTGTTCCTAACGCTCAGCGGCGAAATATCCAGACACAGCTAGACGGCTATGAGAAGCCGGAGATTCTTACATATTCTTTAGAGAGTACTATTGCAGAGAAGTTCGATGCGATCCTGCAACGCTTTGAACTGACTGGTCGTATGAAGGACTTTTACGATATTTACTATCTGTCCCGTACCTTCGACTTTGATGGACTGGGGCTGCAAACCGCAATTCAAGAAACCCTGCAAAATCGTGGTACAGCCTACGAAAAGGATAGTTTTGACCGTGTCCTGGCGCTGGCAGACTATGCGGATATGCAGACCAAGTGGCGTTACTTTCTGAAAACACTGGGCAACCCAGAGATTCCTTTCGATGAAGTGATGGCTGGCCTTAAACGCTTCCTAGAACCCGTATGGAATGCACATGTGAATGAACTGGAAATTTTCCAGCGATGGGGTGCTCAACGACAACAATGGCAATGAAGTTAGTTCACAAAAAATGGACTATGAAAAGGAGTATCAGGCCAAGGTCAATATAAATAAACTAACTTACAAAAAAGAACTGGACTATCTCCCACGGGTAATCCAGCTCTTCTTTTTGTCCACAACGGAAGGGAACTACGTTGCTCTTGTTTTGCTCCATACGGCAATTCCGTATATCATAACGCATGACAGACACAGTGTGATGAGTGTGGCTGAAGCAGGCCAACCCTCTAACTTGAAGTCGAAGTGTGTTTTCACATCTGCCTCTGGGGCACGAAGCGTTTCTGCTCGCAGGTCCTCTTCCGGAGTGAATACCATTTCGTTTTCCATTGATATACCTCCGATGCGCTTTTTATTCTGTTGACATGTATTCTGCTATGTTTACTACCCTGTGTTAGTCATGGTGTGGCCTCCTTTCTTTACTTATCACTTGAATCTTTTCGATTCAGTGCTATAATAACAAAATAAAATGTCCGCGTACAGATGGTAATTTATTTATAATGTCCGCATAGGAGGATAAGGATGCCAAAAGGAACGATACACAAGATCCAGGTTAACAAACCTGTGTTTATGGCGGTTGTACACGAATGTGGCTCCAGCATTATTAAATTGGGCGCGTGCGAAGAAATAGACTGCACCGAACGAACAATCCGAAGGGCTTTAAACGAAGGGAAAATGACTCCATGTTTTTTGGATCAGATTGCACGGTACTTGGATGTGGACTCGCGCTTTTTATCTGGTGAACTACACGGGAAAGCTGATTCGTACAACGATGAATTTTTGAGATCTCTGTATTTGGCACAGTTGAACGCCGAGAATTACCCGTATTTTCGGAAGAGAAAGGCCGACTTGAATAAACAGCCGGTCAAGGAGCTGCTGGAGCAAATACTGGCACTATTTGAAATTTCTTTCTCTCAGTATGAAGCGATGGATTTTGAAGCGCAGTATCTGTTACAACATGACCTGCTTGACTCACTAGTTCCTGCGATTAGAAAGCATTTTCCGGTGGATGCCTATGGTCGGAAAGATATGCCAGATCTCAAAAAGATAATAAGTGACTTAGAAAATTTCCGGGAGGACCATTATCTCCATATATATGCAGAAGAAATCCTACGGAAACGCTTTTTAGAACATCTACCTTTAGGGAAAACGAAAGCGGAAATTTACAGAATGTCCGCGGAAGAACTTGTCGATCTCGATATGGATAGCAGGCTGGGCAAGTAACTCAATATATTCTGATGTGAAACAGGGCACCTATGCAAGCGCATAGGTGCCCTGCGGCTTAATGAGCCTTGGCTCTATGGGTGGCTAAGGTTTTTCCAGCTTTGCTTTTTGCAGACTTAGAGGAGCCTTTAGATACAAGGGTTTTGCCAGCCTTTCCAACCTTACTGCCATGGTGAACTGCCATATACTTCACCCCCTCTATCGGAATCAGCCCTTAGGAGGGAATGGGTCGTTTCCGTGGCTGTCGGAACTTTGGATTCTGCCGTTTTTTCCGTGGATAACCAACTCGGTTCCCTGATTGCGGCTAATTTGACGTCCAGCATTGACTGCCTCGGCCTTGGTGTCCCAGTGGCCGCTGGAACGCTGACCGCCACTGCGCTTAACATCCCAGCCACCATCGGGGTTCGGAACAATATGATGGGAGTCTCTTGCCATGGTATCACCCCCTGTGTGCTGCGGAACAGCAGGTAGCACAGCCATCGGCATCGCTGTAATACTTCTTGGCTTCTGCAACCGCGGCAGTTGCGCTTGAGAAATACCCTAAGTACAGCTTGCTGCTGATGCCCAGCTCCTCAGCATGCTCCTTGGTGTGGACCTCGTGATGGAGGCCGGGGTTATGGGTCTGGTTGCGATTAACGTAATAATGCTTAAACATAATAATATCCTTTCTGCCTGATCTGCAGGCGGTTCAAAATTTCGGGTAAACGGACATGAGAGTGGCTGCGACCTGGCAGCCTTCAGCATTGGCCCATAGTCATCATTCCTTTCTATTTAACACGGGGCGTATCTCCTCCTGATGCCCCAAGTATACCATATTACTCCTTTTTATCAAAAATCTGACATTCGGATTTTGGTGGTATCTGTTATATTTTGCAATATAAAGAGTTGAATTGTTTAGTTTTTGGTGGTATAATTGTAGTATCACAGAATGGGAGGAGTCTGTCTTGGGCAAGAAAAACTACATCCAAAGCAACATTTCAACCCCAAAGACGGAGGCTCTTGGAATCGATGAGTTGCTGGTCCTTGGAACAGAAGGCGATGATGAAAATTTCTACGCTGTCCATCGCCGTTACTTCACAGATGAAAAATCCTGCTGTCCCGCCTGCGGCTCCACACGCACCAGGTGTTCCAAAGTTGTAGCGCGATCTTTCAAGGATATCATCGGGCCGGAATCAAACTTCCGAATCATTGATCTTCATTTCTACCAGCGTTATCTGCGCTGCGATAGTTGTGGATCAAGCGTATTCCCTGAACCGATTGATTTCGGCGAAAAAAGCTTCCGGTACACTCACCGCTTGGCTGATAAGCTCGCTGAAGGAACCTTCTCCTATTCCTATAAGAAGGTTTGCGAGAAGTATGGTGTACCCGCCTCTACGGCATCTGTTGGTGCAATCATGCGCAGGCAGATCTCATGCAGAGAGGCACAACTTCGTCAGCTACAAACCCCTGGGACCGTGTGCGTAATCGAAGCGCCGTTTTATGGAGAACTCCACCCGGTAATTTTGGCTACCTGGAATGGCAGAACATACTGCCTTGATATTCTGAAAGACACCGATGAGAGTACATACACGCAGTCGCTGAAATCCCTGAATTCTGCAACGGTCCATTATGTCTATATCGATCCCAGTGACAGCCTTTGTACTGCGATTGCACATGTTTTTCCGTCAGCAGTCCCCATGGTAACGGACGAATGCATTCGCAGGTACGCACGTGCTTCTATGGAGAAAGCAATCGACTTCAAGGGTAAGCGCTTGTCCTTGAGAGAGAAAAAAGACCGACTCCTGCTTCATGAGAAGCATTTGTCGGATATAGAGTTAATTGAGCAGATAGCGAGCGCACTAAGTGCTCGGCCTGAATTGAAAGCTGTTTATGATTGCTATCAGTCCTTGCTGGACCTTTTGGAGGTTGATTGGACATACGAAGATCTGGCAGAATGGGCAGGAAATCTACCTGCTGAGATGAGTGAATTTTCTGAACTGCATGATATGATCGAGATTTATGAAACGGAAATCCGCAGTTTCGTTACCAATGTCCGCCATACACCAGAAGAATATAATTCTTCTGTAAAGGCTGTCTGTGATGCTATCGAAGCGATGCCGCATTGTATTTTTGATGTATTTCGGGCAAGATGTCTGCTTACTAGTAAGCATGATAATGTATCCGATCAGGGGAAAATACTCCGCTTGGGCATCCCCGTTGACCGCATGAAAAACAAAATGAATGAAATATCTTCCAACATAAAGGAGAGACGAGAATATGGACTCTAATGAAAGAATTAAAGTGGTGGGAGCCAATATCCAGGAGAAGGCCACCGTCATTTGGAATGTGGCAAATAGCCTTTTTGGTGCATATAAGCCTCATGAATATGGTCTCGTGATTCTCCCTATGGTTGTTATCAAGAGATTCCACGACTGTCTGCTGCCAAAACGCGAAGCGGTCTTGGCTATGTACGAAAAGGTGAAGCACCTGCCGGTGAAGGATGGTTTTCTGCGCACAGCATCAGGCTACCGTTTCTATAACACCAGCAAGTACACCTTTGAAACGCTGAAGGCCGATCCCGAGAATATCAAGAGCAACTTTGATGCCTTTATCAACGGGTTTTCCGACAATGTTATTGACATTCTGGCAAACATGGGTTTCTTTGCTCAGATCGAGCGCATGGCCGATGCCGGTGTTCTGTATCAGGTCATCAGTGACTTCTGCTCAGAAAAAGCAGATATGAATCCCGAAAAGATTTCTGCCATTGATATGGGATATATCTTTGAAAACCTTGTCCAGCGGTTCTCTGAAAGCTACGACGAAGAAGCTGGTGCTCACTTCACCAGCCGGGATATTATCTACCTGATGTGCGATATGCTGACCATGAACGCAGATTTCTCCGGCGAGGATGCTCCTGCTAAAACCGTCTACGATATGGCCATGGGTACAAGCCAGATGCTGACTTGCATGGAGGAGCGCATCAAAGCTTTGGATAAAGATGCAGAGATTATTTGCTTCGGACAGGAAATCAATCCCTTTACCTATGGCATTGCCAAAGCTGATATGCTGATCCGTGGTGGCGACCCAGAGAATATGCAGTTTGGTGACACCCTGAATAACGATAAATTCTCTGGATATACCTTCGATTACTGCATCAGCAATCCCCCTTTCGGTATCGACTGGAAACGGGAAGCTGCCGATGTGGAAGCCGAGCACAAACTGGGCGATAAGGGCCGTTTCGGCGTAGGTCTGCCTTCCAAGTCTGATGGCCAGATGCTGTTTATGCTCAACGGTGTTGCAAAGCTGAAAGAGAATGGCCGTATGGCGATCATTCAGAACGGTTCTTCTCTGTTTACTGGTGATGCCGGTTCCGGTCAGAGCGAGATCCGGCGTTACCTGATTGAAAATGACTGGCTGGATGCAATTGTTCAGCTTCCCACCAACAGCTTTTATAACACCGGCATTGCTACCTACATCTGGATCGTCACCAAGAATAAGCCGGAATCCCACCGGGAACGTGTGCTGCTGATCGACGCCAGCAAGTGTTACGAGGCTCGCCGGAAACCCATTGGTAACAAGCGTGTGGACATTACAGAACCTTGCCGCGATCTGATTATCAAGGCATACGGCGAATACTGTGATAAGAATTATGAAGAAACCATTGCAGAAGGCAAGACTGTTGTATGCAAGAGCCGGCGGTTGGATTCTGTTTCTCTTGGCTATAACAAGATTGTTGTTGAAACTCCCTTGTTGGATGAGAATGGCAACAAGGTGCTGAAGAAAGGAAAGCCCGTCCCCGATACCCGCAAACGGGATAGTGAGAATGTTCCTTTGGATGAGGATATGGATGTATACTTTGCCCGTGAGGTTCTGCCGTTCAGCCCCGACGCATGGATTGATAAGAGCAAAACGAAGGTGGGATACGAAATCCCCTTTACAAGGACTTTTTATGAATTCAAAGAAATTGAACCAACCGCCCAAATTGTAAAGCGTATTGAAATCAGAGAACAGTCACTAATGCAGAAACTCCATTCCTTGTTGAGGGAGGATATTGAATGATATGACTTCTGTATCTAGTAATATTGATATGAAAGATAGCGGTTTTGAATGGCTTGGAATGGTACCTTCTCATTGGAAGATAGAAAGACTTCAAAGCCAACTTTATGAAGTGAATGAGACAAATGACCCAATTCAGACAACTCAAATTCTCTCCCTAACAAACAAATTGGGTGTAGTGCCATATAAGGATAAGGGTAATCAAGGAAACAAAGCTAAAGAAGATTTGGCAGGATACAAAATTGCTTATCCTGATTGCATTGTTGCAAATAGCATGAATATACTGATCGGATCAGTTGGATTATCTCGTTACTATGGCTGTGTAAGCCCTGTTTACTATGTCTTCCACGCTAAAGAAGGCGCTAATATCAAATTCTTAAATTATTTATTTGCGTTGCCTTCTTTTCAAAAGGAACTAAGAAAATATGCTAATGGTATCCTTGAGATTAGATTACGAATATCATCAAGTAATATCCTAAAAAGGAAAATCGCATTACCTCCACCAGAGGAACAAGTCGCAATAGCATCCTACCTCGATAATGAATGTCATAAGATAGATCAAGCAATCTTTGCAGCAAAAGCGAGTATCGATGATTATATCACATGGAAAGCATCTATACTTTATGAAGCTGTTACCAAAGGAGCCTCATTAGTACAACAATTACAAGATAGTGGTACGAAATGGATCGGTGCCATTCCTGCGCATTGGCAAGTAAGTAAAATTGGTCGCTTTATCAAAATCCGGTCAGGCATAACTCTCGGAAAGACTTATCCTCAAGGAACAGAATTGATCGAAATGCCATATCTAAGGGTTGCTAATGTAAAGGCGGAGGGTTTTGCCTTGGAGGATATTGCGAAGATTAAAGTGACCCCAGATGAGGCTGAAAAATACGCACTGAGATCCGGAGAACTTCTAATGACTGAAGGTGGTGACAGAGATAAGCTGGGGCGCGGAACAATTTGGCACGAAGAAATTTCACCATGTCTCCATCAGAATCATGTTTTTGCTGTCACTTGCGATGAAAACTGGCTTTTGACTGAATACCTTGCATACCTTACTGCCTCTCCTGTTGGTAGAGAATATTTCGACTTAACTGCAAAAAAGACAACTAATCTTGCTAGTACAAATTCAAACACAATCATGCAGTTTAAAGTTCCTATTCCTCCAATTGGGGGGCAGCGCGAGATTGTTCAAATGTTAGATAGCAAATGCGCTGCAATCAATGATTTAATTACAGAGAAACAATTACTTATCTCTGATCTCGAACTATATAAGAAATCCCTCATCTATGAGGTTGTGACCGGAAAGAGAAAGGTGGTCTGACCCATGAATGAAATAGAAAGAAATTTTGAGGAAGCCATAGCCGCATCGTTGACCACAGAGGAAGGTGGCTGGCAAATTGCAACCGATGCTGGTTATCGCAGTGACGAAAGCAAGGGTATGGCACTGGATATTGTCACCCTGACAAACTTTGTGAAAAGCACCCAGCCTATGGCGTGGAAGCGGTTTGAGCGGATGTGTACGATCAATCCTGTTCGGCAGTTTCACAAGGCATTTGATAACGCAGTTGATCAGGATGGTTTAATTACCGTACTTCGCCATGGTTTTAAGCACCGCGGTGTCAATTTCCGGGTATGCTATTTCAAACCTGAGTCTGAGCTGAATGAACTGGCAATTACTAACTACGAGAAGAACATCTGCCAGTGCATTCGCCAGTGGCATTATTCCGAACAGAATAACAATAGTGTCGATATGATGCTGGCTATCAACGGAATTCCCGTGGTGGCTATTGAGCTGAAGAACCAGTTAACAGGCCAATCTGTGGACGATGCTATGCGCCAGTGGCAGTATAACCGCAACAACAAAGAGCCTGCCTTTGGATTCAATAAGCGTGTGTTGGCCTACTTTGCCTGTGACCTCTATAATGTGTATATGACCACTAAGTTGGAAGGCCCCAAGACGCGGTTCCTTCCTTTCAACCAGGGCAGCAACGGCGCAGGCAAGGATGGTGGCCAGGGCAATCCCCAGAACCCTACCGGTGGCTATGTGACTGCTTACTTTTGGGAGTATGTTCTGCGTAAGGACAGCCTGATGGACATCGTTCAGAAGTTCATAAGCTATGATAAGAAGGATAATAAGATCATCTTCCCCCGTTACCATCAGTTGGATGTGGTCCGCAAACTGGTTGACCATGTAAAAGAAACCGGTGCTGGTCATAATTATCTGATTCAGCACAGTGCCGGTTCTGGCAAATCCAATTCTATCGCATGGACAGCCTACCGTATGGCAAGTCTCCACGATGCCAATAACGAGCCGATTTTTAACAGTGTTATCGTTGTTACTGACCGTAGAGTTCTGGATCAGCAGCTTCAAGCAACGGTATCTGGCTTTGACCACACCATTGGTAGTGTTGTAACCATCGATGAAAAGAAAAACTCCGGAGATCTTCGGAATGCTATCAATGACGGAAAGCGCATTATTGTCACGACACTGCAAAAATTCCCTGTGATTTACAATGAGGTTAATTCTGCTGTTGGCAAGAGATATGCAATCATTGTTGATGAGGCACATAGCAGCCAGACCGGTCAGAGTGCATTAAAATTGAAGGCTGCTCTTGCAGATGTGACAGATGCATTGAAAGAATATGCGGAGATGGAAGAAAAGGCCGTTGAAGAAATAGAGAAGAAAGATCTTCTGGTGCAGGATATGCTTTGCCAGGGCAAGCACGGCAATCTAAGCTTCTTCGCTTTTACTGCAACGCCCAAGGATAAAACTCTGGAGATTTTTGGTGAACCGCAGCCAGATGGATCTTTCCACCCCTTCCATATCTACTCCATGCGACAGGCTATCGAGGAGGGCTTCATCCTGGATGTCCTGGCTAACTACACCACATACAAGATGTGCTATCAGATTGCCAAAAATGTCCCCGAAAACCCTGATGTACCTACTGCTAAGGCTGTTCGCACAATCCGCCGTTACGAGGAACTTCATCCGCATAATCTACAGCAGAAGGCAGCTATCATTGTCGAAACCTTCCGGGATATAACCAAGAAAAAAATTGGTGGCAAGGGTAAGATGATGGTGGTAACGGCATCTCGTTTGGCGGCAGTTCGTTACTATCATGAAATCAAACGGTATCTGGAAGCCAACGATTATGACGATGTTGAGATTATGATTGCTTTCAGCGGCAGCTTGAAAGATCCTGATATTCCCGATAGTCCTGAATACACAGAAAGCAGCATGAATGTTGATCGCAACGGTAATCGTGTGAAGGAAAGTCAGACAAAGAATGTATTCCACGAGGAAGGCAACATTCTGATCGTTGCAGAAAAATACCAGACAGGTTTCGATGAGCCGTTGCTTCATACCATGATCGTGGACAAGGAGCTGAGAGATGTTAAGGCTGTTCAGACACTCAGTCGAGTAAACAGAATCTATCCCGGTAAGGAAGATACCTATATTCTTGATTTTGTTAATGATATAGAGCGTATCCGAAAAGCCTTCCAGCCCTTCTATCAGGAAACCAGCCTTGAAGAAGAGGTAAATTTCGATCTGATTTACACTACCCAGCGGATTCTCCATGAGTACAATGTTTATACCACCGAGGATATTGAAGCTGTTGCAAACATTTACTTTGATCCCGATGCAAGAAAAGCAAATGCTACTCAAGCTCGTATCTCAAACGCATTAAAGCCTGTTGCAGACAGATACAACGCGCTGAATCAGGAACAACGTTATCAATTCCGGCGTGAGGTGCGTGCGTTGGCTAAATGGTATAACTACATTTCTCAGATTACGCGGATGTTCGATAAGGAATTGCACAAGGAGTACATTCTTTGTTCCTATCTGGGCAAATTACTTCCTGCTGATCCTGTCCCTGACTTCAATCTGGACAATCGTGTAAAACTGGAATATTACCGTCTTGAGAAGACCTACGAAGGCGCGATTGAGCTGGAGAACCAGTCTGGATCTTGGAAACCCATTAGCCCCAAAAAAGCTGGTGGTCAAAATGATCGAATGGCTCCGCTTGATGAAATCATTGCAAAAATCAATGAAGAATTCATTGGGGAGTTTACAGATGCAGACCGAGTCATTGTTGATAATCTGTATGAAAAACTGCGCAATGATGATAAGGTAAAGCGAGCTGTCAAAACAGATGACCGTCATGTATATGACAGAAGTATTTTCCCTGGCATATTCGACATTACCGCGCAGTTAGCTTATATGGAGAGCATGGGTGCGTATGAGCAGCTGTTCCTAGATGCAGATAAATACAAAGCAATTCAACGTGCACTTGCTGATCGGTTATACCGAGAACTGCACGGCGAACAATGATTCTCATTATGTTTTTAGCCCTGACAAGTTGGCGCTTGTCAGGGCTTTTATACATAACTTCTGTCTAAAACAGTTCTTTCATGAGGTGTGCGCCGTATTGCAGACCATCAATAAATGCTTTGTGTTCGTAGACAGTACAGAGGCGGCAGCAGAGGTTGAAGACGGCGTTATTATCATCCAGTGGGGGTGTTTCCAGAAATTCTTCCAATTCCTTGAAGCCTTCGCTGATCTCCGGTGGATCGGATTCGTGGGACTCTGCGTAGGCTTGGTAGAGTTGATCCAGGACGGTTTCGTAATTGCTGTCGCCGGGATCGAAGGGGTGGGTTTCTATGTAGGCTTTTAGTCGCTTAGCAAAGTTATCCATGGTGGTACCTCCTAGCTCGCTGGAGCTTCATAAGAAGCTCGTTGATGGCATCGGGATAACGGTGCTGGTCGATCAGCTTGTTGCGGAAGAGGAGCAGCCCATGGAGCATCAGCCGGTATTCTGACGGGCTGAGAAGCAAGATCTTTTTGGGCGGTTTCATGCACAGATCAACCCCTCCGTTACTGCAGCCGCAGCCTCATGGCGGATCACATTCATCCGTTGCACCCATTCCAGTTGGTCAGCCGCTTTCAATTCCTCGGTGATACAATCCCGGCGCTTGAGCTGTTCCACCAGTCGGTCAAACATTTCCGTCGCGGACTTGTCCACTTCTTCCAGATGAGCATTCAAAGTTCTCCCTAGCAGCATAGCGGTGTAGAGTGATTTTTGATGCTTCAGCAGGTATCTGTGTCGGCGCTCACCCCAAATGCCGATCTGCGGACTCTCCGGCGCTTCCACATCGGGCAGCAAATAATCTCCCTCTCGATGATATGTACCGCCCATGGCCTCAAATATACTTTGCATATGCGTTCCTCCTTTATTTTGGTACTGTCATTGTACCGGAAGAAAGTCTAAGAGTCGAATGTGTGAAAGATCCCAGCGTACCATTTCTGGACCGCTGGGATCTTGTATGTTTAATACCAACTATAACTGGAACAACATTCACACAAACACTATGATCCCCGGATCATATGAGCCGGGGATCATAACAAAACACACTCTCTTTTTTAAATTTTTCCAGCAATTTATTTTCGCAGATGATTGTTGCTAACTGGTTCAACCGCTCTACTGCAGAAAAGACGACACCAATTTCTTCCTCATATGTTACAAATGGCTTGGAAAAGTCTATCACTGGAACCGGAATACGCACCACTGCGGAACCACCAGTCCTTTCTATTTTCATGTCTGATGACAAGTAAAGTCGTAGTGTATCTTTTAGTCGGTTCAGTTGTTCCGCGAACCCCCTGAATTCCAGATCTACACACCCCTGTGCAGACTTGTGCAGAATCTTGGTCCCTTTCAGAACTGTCTTAAAATCCGGCCAGATTGCATTGGGGCCTTTCTTGCAGCGGTTCACATGCAGCATTAGGTGCGGTGCATGTTGCTCATGATAATCGTAGTAACTCTCCCAGAATGCTGTAACCGCTTCATCAACTACAGACGGCAATGCTCCTTCTGACCGTTTCAATGCTGTTTCGATTGTGGCAAGCGACACAGGATCATTTCCGTGCATGAGCTCTTCCCGAATTTCTTCATAAGACACCTTGTTGGGGTATTCTATTGCTTCATGATCGCTGTTCAAATACTTCTCTGGAGCAACGATATACACAGTGTATTCTGTCCATCGCCCCTCAACTTTTCCTCTGTCACCGCGTTCGCAGTAGCGTTTATATTGATTAGGCTGGGCCGGCGCATCTATCTTATCCTCAATGAGAATCGCATGGCGCTTACCCTTACGTTCTACAATAACCTGAAGATCAGATTCACCATGCAGCTCCATAGCAGAGTGATGTACTTCTAAAATACGATCCCCGTCATTCAAGAAATGCTGCGCAACGCTATTTCCTTCATAAAATGCACGGACAAGCACCAAATCCACATCCCGCTCGAATGCAGCTTTTAGAACAAGTTCCACAGTTGCCCTCCTTACTGCTGCACGAGCGCATCCAACCGTTTGCGGAGTTCCTTGACCTCGTTCATCTTGAGATCATAGTCCGTCATTGCTGCCACGATATCTGCATCATCCTCAAATTTCGGACGCCACATATACTTCTTGTGGATCGTATACTGCTTTACCTCTTGACCAAATTGCACTTTTATCGCATTGACATTCTGCCAAATAACGGTACCCGTTCCATATTTCTTTTCCTGTACCTGCACACCCAACAAGTTGATGCTGCGATATTCATCTAGCTGAAGTTCCAGCGCCTGAATTTTTGCCTCCAGCGCATCGATCTCTTCTTGCCGCTTTTCTGCTTCTGCCTTACGCATCTGCTCTAATGTGTATGCCTTTATGGATTCTTTCTTTGTTTTGTGCTGCAAACCGGCAAAAAAACCGTAGGCACTGGCACAATAGATCACATCGAATGCTAACAAGTGCAAACTCTTATCATGATAGTATTCTTCTGTTAGCAGTTTCCCATGAGCTTGCAGCAGATCGGTGTGTTCGCGAAGTGCTTCCACCACCAAATCGCACATCTCATAATAGTTCGCCAGACTGAACTTATCACCGCTGCCAATGTCCTTACCAAACTCAATATGCTGTGCAAAGCTTTCTGCAGGGGTATACTTGTAGATGTAATTCTCCTCCGGTTTATACAGCGCCAAATAGCAGGAAACTGCATGGCGGTCTTGGCTGTACTTCCAATATCCGGGGAAATGCTTCAACCTGACCGCCTCAATACCTTCGAGGAACTCTTCCATATGATGCTGCCGGAGTTCAAGATTTCCGCCATCATCTGCAAAAAGCACCTCACGGAAAAGGCGTTCCACTTCCTTAGGTTCCTCCTGCGCCATTTTCACAATACCATTTGCCGGAGAAACTGTGCTGTTGTCAATCAGAACACTGGTTTCACGCTTTGCTTTTGAAAATAGTTCTGAAAAATCTAAACCTGCGTTCTTCGCTGAAAACCATTCACCCTGAAAGCAACGTACAGCTTTCCATTTGAATATTTCATCATTGGTTTGATTGTTGAGTTCTGCATAGTTTTCTTCATAACGGCGGATCAGTTCATGTAAATTCTCTTTGTTCATGGCCAACATCCTCTCTCAGAACCATCGTTCGTTCATTTTCTTTAAAAACTCTTCCGTTATCTCGTATCCGGATGCGTCTCCAATCACAGAATCAATGTCACAATATGGACAGAGTGCTGTATCCTCATCCGGATCTATCCATTCATCAATCTCATCCGGGCTAAAAATCTTTACGCAGTAAAAGCATCCGCATCTTGAAGACTTTGTGATTTGATCCTTGTTATATATACTGAACCGGTGGGCAGTCACATGATCTTCTTGACTGTCTTCCTCTTCTTCATCCAAGACATCCGCACTGTCCGGTTTCTCTGTATCATTCACTTTCAGGTGCTTGTTCAGAACGGCATTACCTAAAGCAAACATTGCGTCGTCCAATACCGCAATCATTACATCAAGCCTATATTCTGAATGTTCTTGCTGAAAATCGATCATTGCACGAATTGCAATCTCCCATGCCTCTTCCTTTGGATATCCATAGATACCTGCCGAAATCAACGGGAACGCAATGGAATGGCAGCCATTAAGCATCGCCAGCTGCATGGAACGCGCATAGCAACTGTAGAGCAATTCAGGTTCGTCATGCTTTCCGTCAAACCAAACCGGGCCAACCGCATGAATGATATGCTTCGCTTTTAGCTGAAAGCCTGGTGTAATTACTGCATCACCGGTAGGGCAATGGCCATATCTGTCACAGGCCATCTGCAGTTCAAATGCACCTGCTGCCGCAAAAATGGCACCACATACTCCGCCACCCTGTTGCAGCCGGTCGTTTGCCGCATTGACAACACAATCTACTACCAGATCAGTAATACTGATTTTCTGAATTTTTAGCGTGTTGGACATAAGAACAGCTCCTTTTTGACTTGATTTTATTGTAGTGTATTTCAAGGAAGATTTCCAGCTTTTTCGAACATTTTCATTATATCTGTCCTGTGGTCCAATAAACTGTACTTAATCAAGCTTCTCCTGATATGAAAAATCCCCAACCGCATAAACCAGTCAGGGATCAATCTTGTCCAAATATCAAGTTAACACTGCATTCCAGCAGATTTTGACCGTTCTATGGTAGTCCATGGACAAAAATGAGCCGATTGTCCGCCAGAGAGAGTTTGCCCACGCATCAATACTTCTTCATGATGTGGGCAACAAGGCGGAGATTGCGTTCAATGAGGATGTTCCGCGCCTCAAGATCCCCCTGGGCGGACAGTTCCAGATAGTGCTGCTCCTCGGCAGCCGACAAGGGCTTTGGAAACGACCCGGCGTTCCCGCCAAGACGCAGAGAATAAAGCATGGCGCTGACCAGCAGCCAAAGTGCCTCAGAAATCATCGCGACACCTCCCGTGAAACCTTATTCGACACGGCTTGTACAAATGTCTGAAAAATACGCTGCGGCAGGATACGGCGGTTTGGAATGT
>JAZRCU010000014.1:0-5763 GCA_045659965.1 Faecousia sp. | reverse complement strand
GATCCATTTTTCGTAAGGTAGGTAATTTGCCCGGCGGTCCATGGCTTCCAAGGTGGCGTGGATCTTTTCGTTCCATTGGGAAGCGGTCATCTGGGCATCCAGACGGTCTGCAAAATAGGGGCAGCCGGAAAGCTTTGTCTTGCCAAACTTGGCAGCAAAGGCCCTATCCACGCCTAAGGCGATGGCATAGGGGGCATACCGGAAGAAGAAATCCGGATCTAGATCCTGCAGCTGCTGCAGCTGCTTTTTAGGCATTTTCTTTAAGTACCGGGCAAAGCCAAAGCTCTGGCTCATGGCCTGTCGGCCCAGCGCCGTGCGTTTGCCGCCCCAAGCGTACAAAATTGCCGCTGCCAGAAGTCCCAGACACATGCCAAGACCCAAGGTAAACACCCCGGCAAAGGCAGACAGAATCAGCCAAGCAATATCCACAATCAAGGTTGCCACGATGGTTTTCCGCTGGCCTAAGATCAGACCACAGCCCCACTGGGTCAGCACCCAGCCGGAAAGGCCGCCCAAGGCTGCCATTAAAATTTCCAAAAGACCTTGCAGCGCTGCGCCGGCGCCCATGGTAGCGCCAATGCCGATGCCGCCAAACAGGCCAATCAAGGCAGACAGCACCAAAAATACCATCCGGTTTCCACCGGTTTTCTTTAACAGTTCTCCCACACCCATGGGCTTTTTCTTCATGGCTCGGACCAGCTGGGCATACCGCAGATCCCGGGTGGAGATGGAATTTTTCTTGCCAAATAGCTTCTGGAAGCACCGACGCTCTGTTTCCGGACGTTCGTTGCCCATTTCCATCCGCTTATGCACCGTCACGCCCCGGCTGCCGGGCTGGATCATCACATATCCCAGCTGCGCCCAGCTCATGACCATCATGCTCAAATCTACACCGCTACGGGCGAGGATACAGCCCAAAGAGCCAGCCCCAAAGCCTGTGACAGGCATGGGATTTTGCCAAGGGATCACCGGCAAATTCCACAAGAAGAAGAGCCAATACAGCAGCGCCAGACCACCGCAGATCCCCATGCCCACCGCTGCCGTTCCGGCATTCTGGCTTTGCACCAGATTTCGGGGGAACATCTGCTCTGTAACAGACAGGGTCATGATCAGGGTCTCGTGGTCTTTTAAGGCCTTTTTGGACTGGCCGGTAATGGTGTTGCCGGAAATTGTGTAAGTAATGTCCTGCTCAATGGCTGCCTGATGGTAGCCGCTGGTAAAGCCGGGGAGGGTTTCTACTGCACCGGGCAGGGTGACAGAGAAGCTCATTTTCTCAATCTGGCGGGAAAAACCGGAGAGCATAGGTAGCTGCAATAGCAGTGTCCCTTCCTCCGTGGTGGTGATCACATCCCGCAAAGAATACTGGATGTTCACAGAGAAATCTCCCACCATCTTTCCAAAGACCCGGGAAAGATTGATATTTTTCACATCACCGCTGCGGCTTGCCGCCACACGGCTGCCGTTGACGCTGACACCGGTAGCATCTGCAGGCACAGGGAATAGCAGACTCGTGCCTGCCTCTTCAATATGTAATGTCAAGGCCAAAGATACTTGGCAGCCGCCATCTGAGCCAACGGTGGCAAAACCCTGCATGTCTGTTGCTGTGGTGGCAGCCTGTACTGTGCAGGCGGCAAAAATCACCACAAGGATCAATATAAGAAGCCGCGCTCCTGTTTTCATGCTGTCACCTACTTTCTATCTTTAAATCTTATCATATTCGTCAAAAAAATGCAATAAGGGCAACACTCCATAAGGAAGCATTGCCCAAAAATCAGCAGACTGAATTTTCAGCCTGCTGATTGTTCTGCCAAATAAAGCATTTTGTATGTACCAAGCCAGCAAGGCAGGTCTTTTACATTGTTAAACATACCGCCGGATAGGTTGGTCTCCGGCTGCTTTCCCTCTAAAAGGGCAAGTGCCGCCAACAGGCAGGCTTCATCCAAGCCGGCATAGTCTTTTTCAATGGAGTAGCTAAGCCCTTGGCTCTCATCGCCCCCTAAGCCGCAGAGAATTGTGCTACCATCCAGCCGGGTGGCACAGGCTTGGGCGATCCGGTCGCTTCCGGCAATGAGAATATCCGGCTTTTGCAGCGGAGCGGTGGGATCATTGTCCATTTCCGGCAAGGTGTAATATTGCTCCAGATAGCGCTGCAGCGTCTGTGCTGCCAGTTCCGGCAAACCTCCGGCCACCGCCGTATCTTCAAAATTCACACGGCCGCTGGGAACTTCAAAGAAATCTTCCTCCAGATATGCAGACAGGACTTCCATCAGACCCTTATAATAGCGCATGGAATGTTCCGTTTCTGCCTGTGTCATAAACAGTTCCACAGTTTTCACCGTTTCCAGATGGCTATAGATCTGCCGGGCCATATCCCGGCCCATATTCTCATAATCAAAGGTGACCAGATAAGAAACCTTATCCGTGTCGGTGATCATGTTATCATAAGCGATCACAGGAACAGTAACCTCCTGCAGCGCCACAGAAAGGGCCGCAGAGTCTACAGGGGCAATGACCAAAAGTTCTGCCGCAGAAGCAAGCTCCTGCACCTGCTGCACCTGCTGAGCAATCTCCCCACGGGCATAGCGCAGCTGCACCTGATAACCATAGGGCGCAAAAGCCGCTTCCCAGAAAGCAATCCGGTCTGCCCAGATGCCATCTTTTTGGGGCAAGCAGATCCCCACCGTAGGACGGTTATCCGGGGCGGTGGTTTGGACTGTGGTTTCGGCGGTGGTTTGCTCCGTAGTTGCCGGGGCGCTTTGGCAGCCCCATAGCAGACTGACCATACACAGCGCCAGACATAGCCAACGTTTCATACGTTACCTCGTATTTTTTCGATAGATCATACCCAGACCCTTCAAAAGCAAATTCTCGTCATAGGTGATCTTGTGATTACAATGGGGCACGATCTTTGATGCGATGCCGCCGGTGGCAACCAGACTGGGCTGGCAGCCAAGCTCTTGACAGAAGCGGTCGATCATGCCATCCAGCAGCGCCGCGTTTCCGTAAACCGCGCCGCTTTGCATACATTCAATGGTGGTGGTGCGGATGCACTTTTTCGGGGCTTCAACGGGCACTTTCTGCAGCAGCGATGTGCCGGCAGACAGGGCATTCATGGAAAGGGCCACACCGGGAACAATGGCGCCGCCAATGAACTTATTGCCCTGATCCACCACGGTGATGGTGGTGGCAGTGCCCATGTCAATGACGATCACAGGCAGAGGATATTCTGCCATAGCCGCCACAGAGGCCGCCACAATATCGCTGCCTAAGCTGGCAGGATTTTCGATCATAATATTCAGACCCGTCTTGACTCCAGCGCCTACTACCAGCGCCTTTTTGCCGATGGTCCTTTCCACCGCTTCCTGAAAAATATGGGTCAGCGGCGGCACTACAGAGCAGATGATCGCGCCTTCAAAGCCATTACAGTCCACTTCGTTGTGGGTCAGGATCATTTTCATTACAGAGGCATATTCATCCTCGGTTTTTTTCAGGTCAGTCACCATGCGGAACAGATGGAGCACCCGGTCATCCTTGTCAAGGCAGCCCATGACCACATTGGTATTGCCAATATCAATGGTAAGCAGCATACGCTCTCGCTCCCTTTTGTTATGTGATTATTGTTTCTTGCCTTGGGCGATCAGTCGGGTGATCACCGGAGCCAGCAGCAGATTTACCGCAAACTCCAAAATAAAATTCACACCGGCAAGGCCCAAGAACATATATGCAGCCGCGTTTTCATAGCCGGCTGCTGCGCCCCAAGCTGCCACAGTTTCATAGAAAAACAGCTTACAGCCCAGCAAGAAAATGCCGGTGTTCACCACAGGGCAAATAGCAGCGGCCATAAATACACCTGCCAGACGGCTGCGCTTTGCAACCAAGTGATACATCGCACCTGCGCACAGGCCGCAGCCAATGCCTTTTACTAAGACAGTTGCCACAGTTCCCATAGGATCTACCACCATAAAAGCAGCGGCATCTCCGGATAAAAGCACCGCCGCGCCGAAGGCAAAGCCTAAAAATGCACCGGCTCCCGGTCCGTAAACGGCAGCGCCTACCACAATGGGCACAAGCACCAAGGACACAGAAAACATACCAAACCGTATGCCGCCACCTAAAAACTGGAGTACGACTACGATGGCAGTAAACAAGCCAATACCTACCATGTTTCTTACTTTTTTATTCATTTTTTATTCCTCCTGCTGCCGTTCTCTATTTTTTGAGATACAGCGCACCGCTCATTATAGCGTAAAACAGAAGATGTTTCAAGAGGGATTGTGTCGGCAATTTCCCGACTTTACATTGGAAAGAAAAAGGATTATAATAAAAAATATAGAAATTTTACGGAAAGTCAGGTCCGGTTTATGAAACAAACAGAATCTCAGCAGCGCCGCCGGGAGCTGATGCTTAATCAAAGCGTGGGCAAAGTGGTGTTTAAAATGGCAGTGCCCACCATTGTGGCATTTATCATCAATTCCATCTACTCTCTGGCAGATACTTACTTTGTCAGCGGCCTTGGCACCGATGCCACGGCAGCCGTCAGCGTCAACGCCTCTTTGGATCAGCTGATTATGATGTGCGGCTCTATGCTGGCAGTGGGTGCAAACAGTTATATCGCCCGGCTTTTGGGCCAAAATAACGAGCAAAAGGCCAGCAAGGTCTTGTCCACCGCCTTTGTTCTGGCGGCTGCCATCGGTCTTTTGCTGACCGTGTTCGGCTCTATTTTTATGAGCCCTATGATGCGTCTTTTAGGCGCAACCGACACCTGCTTGCAGTATTCCATGGATTATGCAAGCTATGTATTGCTGGCCGCGCCTTTTATGGCTACCAGCTTTGTCATGAACCAATGCCTCCGCTCAGAAGGCAGCGCCACCTTGTCTATGATCGGCATGGGCTTTGGCGGTATTTTGAACTGCTTTTTAGATCCGGTTTTCATCTATGGCCTCCCTGCCCTGGGTATTGAAGCCATGGGCGTTGCCGGCGCTTCCATCGCCACGGCTATTTCCAAGGTAGTCAGCTTTGCCATCTTGATCTTCCCCTATGTGACCCGGCGGAGCTTACTGCATCTGTCCCTCAAGAATTTCTATCCCAACTGGGATATTTTATCCAACATCGTCAGCGTAGGCTCTTCTTCCATGTTCCGCAGTGCTTTGGCGGTGGTGTCGGGCATACTTCTTAACAATATGGCCGGCAACATTTCCGACTCTGTGCTGGCAGGTATTGGTGTGACCACCAAGGTGATGATGTTCCCCTTCAGCATTATTTTAGGCTTTGGCACAGGTTTCCAACCGGTGGCCGGCTTTAACTGGGGCGCAAAGCGGTATGACCGGGTGCAGGAAAGCTTCCGGTTTGTATCCTGGACAAGTATCGCTGGCGCCGGCGTCATGGCGGCGGTGCTGATCGCCTTTGCTGACCCGGTGATCGTGGCCTTTGCCGGGGAAGATCCCCAAATGCGTGAGCTTGGCAAGATCTGTATCATTTTGCAATCTATCGCCCTGCCCATCCACGCTTGGGTGGCCATGGTGAATATGCTCTGCGCCGGCTTAGGCAACGGCGGCGGCGCATTTCTGCTGGCAACGGCACGACAAGGCACTTGCATGCTGCCGATCCTGTTCCCTATGGCTTATTTCTTCGGGGTGTACGGCTTGATCTCTGTCCAGGCGGTGGCAGATGTGCTGAGTTTGGCTCTGGCCATCCCCATTTGTATTTACATGGTACGCAAAGTTCGGACTACCCAGAAAGAACTGGAAGGAGAAATGGTCCATG
>JAZRCU010000013.1:0-8604 GCA_045659965.1 Faecousia sp. | reverse complement strand
CATTTTTCTTGCAACATCAAAAGAATGTTCTATCAGAATTTTCCCGTGCTTTTGCCGCTGATATTCAGTGGCAACGCAAACAGGGCCAAAAGAAAGTATTTCTTTTCTTTTACCGCTTTCCTCCTCAAGCCATGCTTTTGTATACATTATATTGCCTATGATTTTGCCGTCTTTCTCAAGAACAAAAGCAAGTTCGGGTATAAAATCGGGGTGGCTTGGCATTTTATGTACATAATAGTGCTCGTCAGCCCCCGGTTTATAAACGTTCCAAAATGCCTCGCGGGTAAGTTCTTCAACTGCTCTGTAGTCCTTTTCTGTTTCTAAACGTATCGTCAAATCATCCATTTTAAAAATTCCTTTCTTCATTGTCCTTTTGCAATCCATTTCTTTGACCAAGCAAACAATGTTTCGGACATTAAATTAAAATCCACCATTCCGCCATTTTTCAAAGTCATAAATGTTTCGATAATGACCTGTTCATTGGAAGATACAACTTGGAGCAATTCTTTTTGATGGCAGATATATTTCCCCGTTTGCTTGAAAGCAATTGCCTGTATAACAAAAGAAGCCGATTTATATAAACCTCGCAAAGTATCTTCGCTTTTTTCATGGAGCATATTGTGAACACATCCGTGGAATATGTTGCAAACACCGATTTTGATTGCTCTGTTCACAGCGCTTTCGTCAATAACTGCCATCACTTCATCAAGGCTTCCCTCAATTGGAGTGGTGTCATGGCAAAACTGAAACAGATCGGACGGCTCCCAATTCATAATTTCCTTTTTTCCGGAAAGGAATCCACAAATCAGCTCCCTATAAGACATAGTATCCAGCATATTATTATAAGTTTGAACGTCCATAGCAGACAATTCATCCAGAATGACAACAACATCAATGTCGCTATTTTCAGTTGCTTCGCCACGACTGTAACTGCCTTGCAAGCCAACAAACCATACACGGTTTGCGAATGTCTCTTTTAATGTCTGCAAGAAGTTTTGTATCCAAGCATTAATATCTAACATCTTTTTGACCTCGTCAATTTTTTGTTCTTAAACATATTATATCATAAAAGCTTTGATTTTCCACTAATATTGATTTGAGATTTAGTTCAAGTCCTCCCCGAAAGCTGTTTTCGGCATAGGATATCTATGAAAATCAACTGTGAAAATTTGTAAAAAAAGTCCGAAACCGTTGTGGTTTCGGACTTTTCTGCCCCGATATCTAAATCGGTGCTATTTTCTGGTTGCGGAGGCAGGACTCGATTTAAAAGCACTACTGTTTGCCCCTGCTGATAGGGAAGCCGGAGGATGCCCTGTTGGGGTGCTCGACGAATGTCCTCGGTGGCAGTGCACCTTCGTCCCTCGCCGACCCCGGCCACTCGCTCCCCTCCCTGCATCCGCCACCGGCGGCGGTCGGGTCGCTCCCCGCAACGAGCTACGCTCGTCGGCCTCATAACCCGCAGGTCGGTCAAGGCTTGCTTCGCAAGCCAAAAAAGAAAAGACCACCCAAACGGGTGGTCTTTTCTTTTTCTGGTTGCGGAGGCAGGACTCGACATGCATTTTATCCCTTCTCAGTAGAGAAGGGATAAAATTATGGTAGCCACCAGTGTTCGCACTGGTGGCAGGAACTGTCCACCGGACAGTTCCACTGCTATGGGTTCGAGTCCGCCTTACAAACAAAAACAGCCACCCGGATGGGTGACTGTTTTTTCTGGTTGCGGAGGCAGGACTCGAACCTACGACCTCCGGGTTATGAGCCCGACGAGCTGCCAACTGCTCTACTCCGCGATATAGGGCGCCTCAAGCGCTTGGTTATTATAGCACAGGGGGTATGGTTTGTCAACAGGTAATTTCCTATGTCAGCCATGCTTTCCCCTCTGTCTTTCTAAAGGATATGTCGTTTTTCTTATTTTATTCCTCTTTCTGCAGAAATACCGCCTGGAAATTCTCCAAGCGGTATTTTTCTTTTCTTTAAGAGAGCATGATCTTGATGATCTCTGCGTCGGTTTTCCGCATACCTTGGCTTGCCAGCTGGCTGACATTGCGAATGGTGTTTTCCACGCCTTTGCTGACGATGCCGTCACCGCCCACAAACTGGCTGCCCTGACGGAACATCTCCATGCCCAAAATGCCGGCCTCCACCGCAGAAGCGATCTTGGCTGCGCAGCTGGCCTTAGCGCCATCGCAGATGACACCGGAGTTAATGGCAATGGCATTGACGATGGTGTGGGCAATTTCCCGGAACTTACCGCCATACAAGTATGTAATACCGGCCGCTGCACCACAGCCTGCGCTGATCGCGCCGCAATATGCACTAAGAGGTCCAATGCCGCACTTTAAGTGCAAGGTAGTCAAGTTGGATACCACCAAAGCCCGGTACAGTTCTTCACGGCTTGCTCCTAATTCCTGGGCATAGATGATCACCGGCAGAGAAGTTGTAATGCCTTGGTTTCCGGAACCGGAATTGATCACCACAGGCAACTCGCAGCCGCCCATCCGGGCATCGGAAGCTGCCGCTGCATAGGCTTTGGCCCGGGTGATCACGTCATTTTCCCGGGTAGCCAGAAGCACCTGACCGATCCGGGCACCATAGGGATTTGTTAAGCCCTCCTGAGCAATGGCCATGTTGCACTCGATCTGCCGGTCCAAAATTACCTTTACATCTGCAACATCTACCTCATCTGCAAAGGCTACGATGTTTTCTACCGTCAGCTTTTCCTTGTCTGCCGTTTCCTCCCGGCAGGCAGCATCCACTTCCCTGTCTAAGATAGACTTGCCGTCTGCTTCGATCCGGACGATATTGGTGTGCTCTCCGGCGATCCGGCACATAGCAGTATGGTCACCTGCTCTCAAACGGATCTGAATATCAAATAGAGCCCCGGAGTCTGACTCCTTCACTGTAAAGGCAGCCGTTTCTAAATAGGAAACGATCTTTGCTTGTTGGTCTTTGGTCACCCGACTGATCACCAACAGCTTCTGGTCCGGGTCTCCGGCAATGATACCAGCAGCTGCCGCCACCTCCAGACCATGTAGGCCACCGGTGTTAGGAACGATCACACTTTTCACGTTCTTGATAATATTGCTGCTGACAACAATGTCCACCTTTTCCGGCAGACTGGGCAGCTGCCGTGCCGCCACCGCCGCCGCATAAGCCACCACGATAGGCTCTGTGCAGCCCATGGCAGGCACTAATTCCTGCTCCAGCACCCGAAGATAGGCATTATAGAGTTCTCTTTCCAAAGAAAACACCTCTTTTTCTATTGCTTCTTTTCTGCATTCAGCGCATCCACAACGATATCTTTATAGGGATTTACCACTACCGTTCGATAAGTGTGATAGATTACCATGCCAGGCTTACCGCCGGGGGTCTTTTTCACCTGTTTTACCGATGTCACATCCACAGGAATATTTTGTCCGCCTGTGGTTTCGGCATAGTAGGCTGCCAACTGAGCCGCTTGCGTAATCGTATCGTCCGGGGGCGTTGTGCCACCGCAGGAGATGATCACGTGGCTGCCATGGACCTTCTGGGCATGCAGCCACAGATCGTCCTTACGGGCAGACTTGAAGGTCAGCTCATCATTTTGCCGATTATTCCGACCCACATAAATACTATAACCGTCAGTAGACTCAAAGTGCATAGGGGCGCACTTTTTCTGCTTCATCCGTTTCTTCCCGGACTCTTGCCGCAGATAGCCCCCGTCCTGCAGTTCCTGGCGGATCTCCTCCAGTTCCTGCTCGGACTCTGCCCGATTGAGTTCTTCCAAAACGCTTTCCAGATACTCCAGTTCCTGCTCACCCAAAGCCATCTGCCGGGTCAGTTCCTTTTCCGCATTTTTCATACGGGTATAGTCTTTATAGAACTTCGCGGCATTTTGCTGGGCAGATAAGGTCACAGACAGAGGGATCTCTATCCGCTTCATATCCGGATCGTAAAAATCTTCCGCCAGCAAAATAGTTTGTCCCTTGGTGATCTTATGAAGATTTGCTGTAACAATATCGCCTAACTGGCGCAGCCGTTCTCTGTCAAAGGTGGCTTCCAGTTCTTTTTCCTGAATTGCTAATTTCCGCCGGGTGCGCTGGCACAGATTGGTGACCGTCTTTCGCACTGCTTGGCTTTTTTGCCGCATAGCATCCTTTTTATCCCGGAGGATGTAATAGCTATCCAAAAGCTGCGCAAAGGACTCCGCCTGCTGCCCATTTCCGTACTGCCGGATGGGGCAAAAAGCAAATTGCTTGGGTGTGCCATCCGCTTGGGCATAGAAATATGCTCCGGGGTGAGTCAGGTGCTCTGCAAAAAACAGCTGCAGCTTGTCTGCCACCGACGGGATCTGCTCTAAGGTAGGCCGGGCATCGGTATCTCCTGCTGCAAATAGAGCCGCCTCCCGGCAGACCAAGGGAGATAGACCGCCTAAAACCTCCATGAGCCGATCAGAAAGAAGCTCCGGACCGGGCTGGGATAATAGGTTTACATAATCTTCCGCAGTCAACCCCATGGGGTCTATCTTTTCCACAGGCTCCGGATCCTGATAAATCAGGCCCGGCAGCGCAGGACGCTTCTGGGTCTCGTCCAGACCGATCCGCCGCAGACAATCCAAAATCCGTCCATCCGGTCCTAGCAAGTACAGATTACAGGTTCTGCCCATCAGCTCCACAGCCAGATGCTTTTGCACCGGGTAGCCCATTTCGTCAGTACAGTCAAAGGAAAACTTTGCCATCCGCTCCATGGCCGGTTGGGTGATTTCTGCCAGCTTCGCACCGGACAGGTGCTTACGCAGCAGCATGCAGAACATAGGGGGCTGGTCCGGGTTTTCCGGACTGGAAGATGTAAAATGCAGCCGAGGAGCAGCGGGGTTTGCTGCAATCAGCAGCTTTTCTCTGCCCTCGTTGCAGCGCAGGTGAATGATCACCGTATCCCGACTGGGTTGGTGGATTTTTTCTACCCGAGCGCCTATGGCTTTTTCTCGCAGCTGGGTTAAAACTGCTCTTAAAAAATATGCATCAAATGCCATTGTTTTCGCCTTCCGTTATGATTTGAAACAGGGTCATCAAACGCTCTGTCTGCCCCTGTAAATACAATGCTCCAAATAATGTTTCCAAGCCGGTAGCCTTGGCATATTCCTGTCGGCTGGCCGCCTTGGGGATGCCGTGGGGTTTGGTGTTCTTGCCACGGCGGTAATATTCCTGCTCGGACTCCGTCAGGTGCGGCTGCAAAAGGTCGGCAAATGCCGCTTGGGTAGTGGCCTTTACCATCTGCACCGTATCTTTGTGCAAGCGCAGCGCCGTGCGGTCGCCCCGGCTGCAAAGATAGGTACGGCAAAGCAGCTCATATACGCAATCTCCCACATGGGCAAGGCCTAAATTGGAAACTTCATTGACCTGCTGGGGGGTAAAATTCATTTGAAAATAGTTTTCCATAGATGTTTTCCTCGCTTTAAAATCAGCTGCGCGCACAGTCCCGTAAACAGGCCTGTAAATACGCTGCACACCACCAGCACCGGCAAATAAAGCAGCACAGAGCTTGTCCCTGTGGCCCAAACCGCTACGGCCATTTGTCCTAAAATATGGGCAATCGCCCCTAATACTCCGGCCACCCAAAGCTGCCCATCCTTTAACACCGGTTTTAAGGCAATGGTAGTCAAGATCGCCAGCGCGCCGCCGGCTGCTGAATAAAAGATCGTGCCAAAGTTTCCGGAGAAAATCGCCCCCAGAAATACTCTTGCAAACAAGATGGCCGCGCCTTCCTTTGCCCCCAGCGCAAACACCGCATAGACGGTAATGATATTGCTCAATCCCAGCTTCATACCGGGGATGGCCACAGGCAGAGGGATCTGGTTTTCTATAATAAACATCGTTAAGGCAATGGCGGTGAGCAACGCCATGGTGGTCAATTTCCTTGTTCTCAGCTTCGCCACGCCCTTTCTGCATAATTTGTTTTATTATACCGAAGAATTGAACAAAAGGCAATGAAAAGCTATCGTTGCCCCGGAAGAAATTTTATGCTATAATGCTTCCATCATAGAAAAAGGGAGGGTTAAGCATGGGTTTTCGAAAGATCTATGTGGAAATTTCCAATATTTGCAACCTAAAATGCAGCTTCTGCCCCGGCACCCATCGCCCTGCCCGGAGGATGACTGCACAGGAGTTTTCTTACCTGCTGCCCAAGCTGCGCCCCTACACCGATTATCTATATTTTCACCTTATGGGTGAGCCTTTATGTCATCCCCAACTGGAGCAGTTTTTAGACCTTGCAGGGCAAGCAGGCTTCCGGGTGATCCTCACCACCAACGGCACACTTCTTCCCAAGTTACAAGATATGTTGCTGCAAGCCCCGGCGCTGCATAAGATAAATATTTCACTTCATGCCTTTGAAGCCAATGATTTTGCAAAGCCCTTTTCAGAATACTTAGAAGGCTGCCTCCGTTTTGCACAGGCTGCCGCGGGAAAAAAGCTTGTGGTTTACAGGCTGTGGAACCAAGGCGGCAAAGATCAGCGAAACGGACAGATTTTAGATGCCCTCCACACCTATTTCCCCGGCCAGTGGATCACAAAACGGCAAGGCACAACGCTGGCAGAAAACACGTATCTGGAATATGGCGATAAGTTTGACTGGCCGGATCTATCCGCCCCGGAGGGCAGCGCCCAAGTATTTTGCTACGGGCTGCGGGATCAGCTTGGTGTGCTATGCGATGGTACGGTTGTGCCTTGCTGCCTAGACCATGAGGGCGATCTTGCCTTAGGCAATCTTTTTAAACAGGAACTGGAGGAGATCTTAGCATCCCCCAGAGCCAAAGGAATCTTCCAAGGCTTTTCCGAAAGAAATGTCCCGGAAGAACTCTGCCGCCGCTGCGGCTATGCCCGACGCTTTACACGATAAATAAAAAACCCGGAATGTATTGCTACATTCCGGGAATTTTTTATTATCTGGAGCAAATCATCCAACCAGACGCTTCCGGCAGATGAGCAGCACCAACAGACAGGCCACGCTAAAGAGCGTCAGCATCACCAGCAATCCCACATGGACATTATCCCCGGTAGAGGGAGCGTCCGGTGCGTTGGGAGTAGTGGGCGTTGTGGGAGTGTCGGGTGTGCTGGGAGTAGTGGGTGTACTGGGTGTATCGGGGGTACTGGGTGTGCTGGGAGTATTGGTGGCCGAGGTGTAGGTATTTTCGAACACCATGGGGGTGTTGTTATAATCGGCTACGGCCGTCAATGTACCGTCACCGTTATCGGTCACAATAACCTTTACCGCAAACTGAACTGCGGAATAGGTCACGCCAGCCATCCGACTGTGGAGCTGTACCACCTTATATTCGTGAATGCCAGCCTGGGTATAGGTGATCGGCAAGAATGTAATAGTGCCGTCCGCCCGGTTCTGACCGGTAGCAACCACCTTTTCGCCTTCCAGCACCAAGAACTGGAACTGCCCGTCCTCCATATCCACAGAGTCCTTAGCGTCGGCGTCAACATAGTTTATAGTGCCTTCCAACATGGTCTGGATCGGCGCTGCCTTGTAGAGATTGGTAAACACCAAGGTTGCGGCATCCCCGGTACCGGAACGATAGATCGTGGTATAGGCCACCAGCTGACCTACACCGGGATCAGATACATTGACCAAGATGTGGTACTGCCCGGCATCATAATGGACTCCGGTTGCCTGTGCCCCTACAGCTTCCTTCAGGACATAGTAGTGGTTACCTTCCTGCCCATCTGCATAGCTCAGGGTAATGGCAAAGTCCTTACCGCCATCAACCGTTTGTACAGCAATGGGGGTTGTCTGGGCAATGGCATAGGTTTCGTCTGCTGCGAACAATTCAAATTGGAAGCTCTTGTTGGTTACGTTGGTCCAGTCACCGGACAAGATCTTTTTGCCGGGAAGGGTGACCATCACGGGCTGGGAATCATAGCGGTTGTTGAGCTGCAGAACATTATGATTGTCAGAAGGCATTACCACCAATGCGCCATTTTCATGAGAAACGGCAACAGTCACAGCATAAGCAGCAGAATCATAGGTGACACCATTCTGGGTGCCGGGAATCTGTTTAACATAATAGGTGTAGGTCTTTTCCTTGTGATCTTCCCCAAGATCCGCAACTGTATAGGTCATGGGGTCAAAGGTGAATGTGCCATCTGCCCGGTTGGTAGTTCTGGAAATCAGCTGGGTGCAAGCTGCATCCGCATACAAGCCAAAGGCAAACTCATCTGCAACCAGATTTCTGCCGGACAAGATCGCATTACCACCGATCTGCACCTGCTCCTGACCGAAGATCGCACAGGTGTTTACAAACACAACATTCTCTACAGGAGCAGTTTCGCCCACCTTGTGGATTACTGCTTCCGCTACCAATGCGCCATTGCCATTGTCGGTAACATTCACAGTGATATGATACTGGGCAGAATCGTAGATAATACCGTTGTATACATATCTGTCAAGTTCTTCGTCATACCGAGCTTGCGCCGGTACTTCCTCAGTAAGCTTGTAGTGGTAAGTACCTACCTTATCGCAGGTCAGCTTGATGGTGCTACCAGCGGTATAAGGCAGTACATAGCGCTCTTCCAAGCCGTTCTCCAAGGGATGGAACATGCCATCTGTCTGAACAAGCAATGC
>JAZRCU010000012.1:0-7293 GCA_045659965.1 Faecousia sp. | reverse complement strand
TCTTCCTAAGACCGCTTGGCCTCCGACTTAAGCCCGGCAGAAAGCTTCAAGTGGGCCAGGAAGTGCTTTTTGGAAATGGCGAACTGACTGCAACTGTGGAAAAGGTGCAAGATGATGGCAATCGGGTTGTTCGTTTCCATTATGAAGGTATCTTTCTGGAAGTTCTGGAGCGTCTGGGGAAAATGCCTCTGCCACCTTATATCAAGGAAGAACTGAATGATCAGGAGCGCTATCAGACGGTTTATTCCAAGGAAGTAGGCTCTGCTGCCGCTCCCACAGCGGGTTTGCATTTTACCAATGAGCTTCTGGAAAAGATCCGCAGTATGGGTGTAAATACTGCTTTTGTGACTCTGCATGTTGGCTTGGGTACGTTTCGCCCTGTAAAGACCGAGGAAATTACCCAGCATCATATGCACAGCGAACTGTGTATGATCAGTCAGCAGACGGCCCAGATGCTCAATGATACCAAGAAGGCTGGCGGAAGAATTATCTGCGTTGGTACGACCTCCTGCCGCACATTGGAATCTCTGGTTAATGAGGATGGAAGCTTTGAGGCCAAGAGTCGTTGGACAGATATTTTTATCTATCCGGGGTATACCTTTAAGGCCATGGATGCGCTGATCACCAACTTCCATCTACCGGAGAGCACGCTGGTGATGCTGGTGTCCGCTTTTGCTGGGAAGGATCACGTGATGGAAGCTTATCGCCAGGCGGTTGCGGAAAAGTATAGATTCTTCTCCTTTGGAGATGCAATGTTTATTTGTTGAGGAAATTTGTTATGTTTAAAATATTAAAAACTGAAGGAAAGGCCCGTCGCGGTGAGTTAACCTGTGCCCATGGTACGGTGCAAACACCGGTGTTTATGAATGTGGGCACACAAGCTGCCATTAAAGGCGGTTTGAGCGCAAAGGATCTGAAGGACATTGGTTGTCAGGTGGAGCTGAGCAATACTTACCATTTGCACCTGCGTCCCGGTGACCAGATCGTAAAACAGTGTGGCGGTCTGCACAAGTTTATGACTTGGGACGGCCCGATCCTGACAGACTCCGGTGGATTTCAAGTGTTCTCTTTGTCTTCTTTGCGGAAGATCAAGGAAGAGGGCGTGACCTTTGCATCCCATATTGACGGACATAAGATTTTTATGGGACCTGAGGAGAGTATGCAGATCCAGTCTAATCTGGGCTCTGATATTTGCATGGCTTTTGACGAGTGCATTGAAAATCCTGCTCCCAGAGAATATGTAAAGCAAAGTGTGGATCGCACATACCGTTGGCTGGAAAGATGTAAGGCGGAAAATGCCCGGCTAAATGCATTGCCGGATACAGTCAATCCTCAACAAATGCTTTGGGGCATTAATCAGGGCGGTACCTATGCAGATATCCGTGTGGATCATATGAAGCGGATCGCAGATCTGGATCTGCCGGGTTATGCCATTGGTGGCTTGGCAGTGGGAGAAACTGCACAGGAGATGTACGACATCATTGATGCGGTTGAGCCTTATATGCCTGCGGATAAGACCAGATACCTTATGGGCGTCGGTACACCCAGCAATATTATTGAAGCGGTTGCCCGGGGTGTGGATTTCTTTGATTGTGTTATGCCGGCAAGAAATGCTCGTCATGCAAGATTGTTTACCTGGGAGGGTGCGATCAACCTCAAGAATGCCAAGTATCAGCTGGATATGAATCCCATTGATCCTCAATGTGATTGTCCTGTTTGTAAGCGCTATTCAAGAGCCTATATCCGCCATTTGTTTGTTGCAGATGAGATGCTTGCAATGCGGCTTTCTGTTATGCACAATCTGTATTTCTACAATAAGCTTATGGAGAAGATCAGAAATGCTTTGGATGCTGGTTGTTTCGAGGCCTTTAGACAAGAGTATTCTGAAAAGTTAGGTCGTAGGATCTAAAATGCCCTTGCTTTTTATAGGAATAATGGTATAATATTCTAGAAATTATTAAAAAGGAGCAAATAAATTATGCTGAATTTTTTGACTGACGTTACTGGCACTGGCGCAAATATGACCACCAGCATTATTATGATGGTTGCCCTGATCGCTGTGTTCTACTTTATGCTGATCCGTCCTGAAAACAAGCGCAAGAAGGAAGCTGAGCAGCTGCGTTCTTCCTTGAAGGAAGGCGACCAGATCACCACCATCGGCGGCATCGTTGGTACTGTGGTTTCTGTAAAGGAAGACAAGTTTGTAATTGAGACCGGTGCTGATCGCGTTCGTGTTGAGTTTGCAAAGTGGGCACTGTCCACCAATGATACTGCAACTGCTGCAGCTAAGGAAGAGTCTAAGAAGGCTGCAGAGGCAAAGGCAAAGGAAAAGGCTGCCAAGAAGGCTGCCAAAAACGGCGAAAACTAATATAAAAATCCCCACAGATCTTTTTGATCTGTGGGGTCTTTTTATTTCTTGGGTTGGAAGCGTATCATTCTAAATGTTGAGGAGATGACTAAGATACCCACGGCCATCACTCCGGCAATAGATAGGGTGCGCAGACCCTGGCTGACAAATTGATCCATTTTGGATTGTACGGCAAAATTCATTGTGTAGTAGACACCGGCACCGGGGATCAACGGGAATGCGGCAACATGTAAATAAGAAATTGCCGGGTACTTCCGGATCCGTGCCATGAGTTCAGCATAAAGTGCAGCAAAAGCAGTTCCAAAGAAGTAGGCTAGAATTTCACTGCAACCTGAGTAACTTGTTAACCGATATGTAAGCCAAGTCCCCACACCACCCATTGCGCAAATCAGGATTCCAGGGCCATGAATATTATATAAGATGGAAAAGCCAACGCTACTAATAAAACATGCGATGACTTCGACTAATAATGAGTGATTGATGGCATCCTGTGATAGGGAAGTGCCCCAAAGGATATCGCCCAAAGTCCATGCAGCAGCTGTTCCCAAAGCAAGGGTAACAGCGATCAAAAATACCTGTACTATGCGGTTGATGCCGGAGTTCACATCTCCGTAAATAATATCTCTGAGGCTATTGGTAAACAGAAAGCCGGGGACTAAGCTCATCAGAGCGCCTATGATCACAGCGTCGATATTATGCGCCAGTTTTACAAATCCGAAGAAACAGGCGAGAAGGCCCATCAGAAAAGATGCGATCAGCGTCCGGAATAAAGAATTTATCCGTAGAGTTTCTGTTCCACGGTTAATTAGTCCAATAGACACACCGCAAAGACCGGAGCAAATACAGTCCAGATAATTGCCGCCAAATAGTAAGCAAAAACCAAGAGCACCCATGAAACTGCCGATCAGATAGATGGGAAGGCGGTAATGCTTGCGTGCCTTTGAAACGTCTTTTACCCATTGCATTGCCACTTTTGGTTCTGGGCGTTCACTGCAGATCTTACGGCTTAGGTTGCTGTACTTTTCAACAGCATCCAGATCACTTCCGTGTTCTTGAATGCGACGCATCCGGGTCAAGGGTTTTCCATTATCCGTTTCAATACTGACATGCAAGCAATTAGGAATGGCAAAGGCTTCCGCCTCAATGCCATAAGCACGCATTACACGGTTTACACTTTCTTCTACACGGAAGGTTTCAGCTCCGCACATTGCTAATTGATAACCAAGCTCTGCGGTCATATCCAAAAGCATATAATAATCCATAAGGAAACCTCACATTTTTTATTACAGATTACAGTATAGCATAGCTTTTTCAAAATACAAGCCTATGAAAAGACTCCGAAGATTTACTTCGGAGTCTTGCTGTTTATTTACGAACGAAAAGCACACCCAGAGTGCCGGGGCCGCAGTGGCAGGATACGGTGCAGCCAGCTTCTGTCCAGAAGATGTCCTCGAAGTCTGCATAGGTATCTACTGCAGCTTTTACCGCATTCAAGCAGTCATCATCCACAGGGGTACGGGTGACAAATAGGGTCTTGCGGTCAAGATCTTCACGGCCATCCAGACGGTCCTTTACATAGGCGCTAAGGCACTTGGCATAGGGGCCGCGGTACTTTTTGACCACGCTCATTTTACCGCCTTTTACTTCAATACAAGGCTTCAAATTCAGCATGTTCGCGCCAAGGGCAGCAGCGGAAGAGCAACGGCCACCTTTGACCATGTATGCCAGCTGGCTAAGCAGGAAACTTGCTTCTACATGGGTCGCAAATTCCTGAAGCTGCTGCTGCAGTTGCTCCAAGCTTTCACATGTTTTTGCCAGTTCGCAAGCCTTCAAAACCACCAGACCCTGACCGGTGGACAGGTTCATGGAGTCAACGACCTTTACATTGTCATAATCATCTGCAGCAATGCAAGCGTTCTGATAGCAAGAGGAGAAACCGGAGCCCAGATTAATGTGGATAACGCCATCGTATTCTTTGGAATACTTTTCAAAATATTCAGTATATTCGCCAATGTTCAGTGCAGTGGTAGAACAAAGATCACCACCGCCGGCAACATGGGCAAAGATCTCAGCGGGAGTAATGGTAACACCATCGGTATAGGCCTGACCGTTCTTAATAACAGTCAGGGGTACGGTTGTAATATTATACTTTTCCAGAAGTTCCTGGGAAAGATCGCAAGTGCTGTCAGAAAGTACCTTAATATTCATGTATATCACCTTTTAAAAAGAAATGTAAATACTTGAGTTTTCAAATACTTATGGTAGAATATTATCATAAAGTGTTTTTTCTGTCAACAAACAGAAAGGAGGGGCGTTATGGACATTAAAGTACAAGTAAAAGGGATGACCTGCGCAGCTTGTTCTGCTCGGGTGGAAAAGGTGACAAAGCAAGTGCCGGGAGTGGTGGATGCTCAGGTGAATTTGCTGGCCGGCAGTATGGTGGTACAGGCAGAGGATCTGTCTGTTGCGGATGCTGTGATCCAAGCGATTGAAGGTGCCGGATATGGCGCTGCGATTTCCGGAAGAGAAAGAAAAAAGGAAACTGCGGATGATCGTGGTTTGTCTGCAATGAAGGTGCGAATTATTGTATCTGCAGTATTCTTGATCGTCCTTATGTATTTTACAATGGGGCATATGGTAGGCTTGCCGCTACCCGGTTGGTATCATGGTGTTCAGAACGGATTGGTAGCAGCGCTTCTGCAGTTTTTTCTGACGCTGCCGGTGGTGATTTTAAACCGCAGTTATTTTACAAAAGGATTTAAGGCGCTGTTTCATGGTGGCGCCAATATGGATACCTTGATTGCCGTTGGCGCAGGCGCGTCTATGGTTTATGGCGTTGTGGCGCTGTTTTCTATGGCCTATGGTGTTGGCCATGGCGATTGGGAACTGGTGGCAACGTATAGAGAAAATCTGTATTTTGAATCTGCTGCCATGATATTGACCCTGATTACTTTGGGAAAATTTCTTGAATCCAGAGCGAAGGGAAAAACCGGAGATGCCATTCGAAAGCTTATGGATCTGAGCCCTAAAATGGCAGTCATTAAGAAAGACGGCGCAGAACAAACAGTAAGTGTGGAAGCTGTTGCTGTCGGTGATGTGGTAGTTGTGCGCTCCGGCGGACAGATCCCTGTGGATGGTGTCGTTGTTTCCGGTCGAGGCGCTGTGGACCAGAGCGCATTGACTGGAGAGAGTGTGCCGGTTGATGTGGAAGTGGGTACATTTGTAAGTGCGGCTACGATTTTGGCAGAAGGTTATCTGGAAATTGCAGCCAAACGGGTAGGCGAGGATACAACTCTATCACAGGTGATCCGCATGGTGGAAGAGGCTGGCGGCTCAAAAGCACCGATTGCCAGACTGGCTGATAAAATTGCCGGTATATTTGTGCCGGTAGTGATGAGTATCTCTGCCATCACATTTACAGCTTGGTTGCTGGCTGGAAAACCCTTGGAATTTGCATTAACAACAGCAATTTCTGTGTTGGTGATTTCCTGCCCCTGTGCCTTAGGTTTAGCAACACCGGTTGCAATTATGGTTGGTACAGGACGGGGTGCAAGCCTTGGTGTGTTGTTTAAAAATGCCCGGGCATTGGAAAATCTGCATAGAGTTGATACGGTTGTTTTAGACAAGACCGGCACGTTAACCATCGGTAAGCCAACAGTCACAGATGTTTTTGCAGAGAGTGTTTCTGCAGAAGAATTGCTGCAAATTGCAGCGGCATTGGAGGAAAAGTCTGAGCATCCTTTTGCAAAGGCGATTTTAGAGAAATGTCCGGCGCAGCGACATGCAGAGGATTTTGCTGTATTGCCCGGCATGGGTGTGAGTGGTAAGGTAAACGGAATCAAATACTATGGCGGCAACCGTAGACTTATGGAGCAGCTGGATGTGCAAGTGCCTGAATATGTAGAACTTGCCAATCAGGGGAAAACACCGCTATATTTTGCTTCTGAAGACGGAGTTTATCTTGGCACGATCGCAGCTGCGGATGTTTTAAAATCTGACGCGGCTGCCAGCGTGGCGGCAATGAAGAAGCTTAAGTTGGGAGTGATCATGCTCACAGGCGATAATGCCGCAACCGCTGCCTCTATTGGCGAGGAAGCTGGGGTGGATCATGTGATCTCAGATGTGCTTCCCGGTGATAAGGCCAATGTGATCGCTAAGCTGCAAGCGCAAGGTAAGTTTGTGTTGATGGTTGGTGACGGCATCAACGATGCACCGGCCTTGGCGACGGCGGATGTGGGAATGGCTATCGGTGCAGGAACAGATATTGCCATGGAAACGGCTGATGTGGTATTGATGAAGGGCGCGCTTATAGGTGTCTGTCAGGCATTGGAGTTAAGTAAGGCGACGATCAGAAATATCCGGCAAAATTTGTTCTGGGCATTCTTTTATAATTGTTTGGGTATTCCTGTGGCGGCCGGAGCTTTGTTTATTCCTTTTGGAATATTGCTAAGTCCTATGATCGGTGCAGCTGCTATGAGTATGAGTTCTGTGTTTGTGGTAAGCAATGCCTTGCGGCTTCACAGATTTCGTCCTAAAACGGGAGCAATTTCCTGTCAATGTAAGGAAAAAGTAGAAAAGAAGGTTGAAATTATGAAGCAAGTAATTCGCGTAGAAGGTATGATGTGCCCCCACTGCCAAGCAAGAGTGGAGCAGGTTTGCAAAGCAATTCCCGGTGTGCAGGATGCTGTAGTAGACCTGCAGGCAAAGCAGGTAACGGTGACCGGTGATGTATCCACAGACCTAATCGCAAAGGCAATTCGCGATGCCGGTTACGAGGTAGTGCTGTAATTGTCCGTTTTATTTACCTAATACTTCGATACAATATCATCACAAGAACAATAAAGGGTGATGATTATGTTTGAAGTGAAGTTTGTTTACGGACATGTACAGGTGTATGATAGAAATGGAAACTTCCTGTTCTCTGC
>JAZRCU010000011.1:0-19031 GCA_045659965.1 Faecousia sp. | reverse complement strand
TCTTCCTTCATGTACTGGCTGGACAGAGCCTTTACCAAATCCATATCTTTGTCCTCCTTAATATTAGGCGTTCTTGCAACGTTACACCCGGCGATATGGTTCCCGGCGTTGTAGAGGACTCACCTTGATTTCAGACCGAGTTATTCTAGCACAACATTTTCTAAAAATCAAGTAGTTTTTACAATATTTTTTCCATTTTCTTCAAATATATACCAATAAAAGGCTAGGAAAAAGAATTGTTCCACTTTCCCGTTTTGATCAAACTCTCGAATTCATATTCAAAAAGAAAAAGCAGGAAAAAGCTTTTGCTCTTTCCTGCTTTTTGGTCCGAGTGTCGAGATTCGAACTCGAGGCCTCTTGAACCCCATTCAAGCGCGATACCAAACTTCGCCACACCCGGATTTTGCTTGCGTCTTGTCGACCGCTTGCATATATTAGCACACACCGCCGAAAAAAGCAAGCATTATTTTTATATTTTTTTAAAATATTTTAGCCGCCCATGTCCTGCTTGATCACCTTGCCCATATTCCACAGTTGGGCAACCTGCTTCTCAGCAGATTCTTTCTCTGCCTCGTTGCTATACTCAATATAGATGGTGTGGGCACTGCAATCAGCACATTCTACCTGAACATTCCAACCGCCCTCATGGACAACAAAGCCATTTCCCCGGCAAATGGGGCATTCTTCCAACATAATATTAGGATTTACTTCCATAATCATTCTCCTTATCGAAATACTTTTTCACCGGAATCATAGATCTCCAATCGCTCACATCTGACAAAGTCTGCCTGCAACGCAGGAAGATAGCGTCGAATTGCGCCATCGATTTGCATAGGATTTAGTGTAGGATTTTGGCAGCAGGCTAGTAAATGGATCTTCAATTCCTGTGCATTGATCTGTTCAATTGTTAATCTGCGGATCATAGGAATAATATCCTGATCTTGAATTCCGCTTTTTGTTTTCTTTTCAACCAGCAATGACTCCCGGGTAAACAGCTCGCGGATCTGCTCGTTAGCCCCATCCGGCACACCACCGTCATACTCGAAAGTAATGTCACATGCCAGCAAGGAAAGATCGCGGATCTTTCTGCCATTATCATAAACAGCTAAAACACGAATACCTTCGGTCAATGCGTCATTTAAGCGATCCGCAATACTATCAAAGTCGTTATCCTGATTGGTCAGATCAAAATCCAACAATTCACAGTTACTTGCGATACCAACAGAAAGCGGCAATGCAATAGACACAGAGGGTCGCGGATTAAACCCTTGTGTATGGGTCAAAGGCAAACCGGCGCGCTTAAATGCGCGCTGAAACAGACGCATCAGATCTAAGTGAGAGATCCAGATAGAATTCCCCTTTTTCTCAAACAGTAATCTAGGCATCGCATTTCACCTCCTGCAGTAAACCGTTTGCACCGCAACCGCTGCATACATGGCGGCAATCCGGGGTCACAACACCCTCCTGTGCGCGATGACGTTCACGCAAAAGGAAGGACTTAAGAATGCCTACATCCTGTGTATCCCAAGGCAAACATTCATCCTCACCAAAGCCTCTTGTTGTATAGAAATCCATATCTACACCACAATCAGCAAAAGCCTTTTGCCAAGTTTCATAGGAGAAGAATTCATCCCATCCATCCAGTCGAGCGCCCATCTGTACGGCCTTTTCAATTACAGCACCGATCCTCCGATCACCTCTGGCCATAATAGCTTCCAGACGGCTCAGATCCGGGCTATGATAATTATATTCTACGCACTTTGCATACAAATGACTCTTAAGCAGTTTACAACGGCGCAAATATTCTTCCGGGGTGATTTGCTTCTCCCATTGGAAGGCTGTGTGAGGTTTCGGGACAAAGTAAGCCGTAGCCACGTGTACTCGCAGTCCCCTCTTTTTATTGGATGCGTTCTCTTTCCAGACGTTGATGATTTTATGCACAAGCTCCGCAATTCCCAATACATCCTCATCGGTTTCCGTGGGCAATCCCAACATAAAGTATAGCTTTACATTGTTCCAACCACCGGAAAATGCATTGGTACAGGTTGTAAGGATTTCTTCTTCTGTCAAATTCTTATTGATCACATCCCGCAGCCGCTGTGTTCCTGCCTCCGGAGCAAAGGTCAAACCACTCTTTCGAAGGGTCTGCAGCTTTTGCATCAGTTCCCGGGAGAAGTTATCCGCACGCAAGGATGGAACGGACAAATTCACCCTATGAGACTCGCAGTAAGGGATCATCGCATCTGTCAATTCCGGCAACTGGCGGTAGTCAGAAGTAGAAAGACTTGACAGAGTGATCTCGTTATGTCCGGAGTCTTCCAAGGTTTCTACTGCCTGACGATACAGCACCTCAGCGCTCTTTTTCCGTACAGGTCTACAAGTATATCCGGCCTGACAAAAACGGCAACCGCGGATACATCCGCGAAATACCTCAAGATTTGCCCGATCGTGCACGATCTCCGTAGACGGAACGATCATTTTGGTAGGATAATAAGCATTATCCAGATCCTCAACAATGCGTTTTGTGACGGCTTGTGGAGCATCATGCAATCTTTCAATATGACTTAATGTGCCATCTTCATTGTAATGATGGACATAAAAAGCAGGGACATAGACGCCGGGAATTTTAGAAACCTCCTGCAAATAGGCTTCTTTCTCCCAACCCTCTTCCTTTGCGCGGGCATACAAGGATACAATTTCCCGGGTAATATCCTCACCCTCACCCAAAGCAAAAAAGTCTACAAAGTCTGCCAAAGGCTCAGGATTGCATGCGCAAACACCACCGGCAAACACAATGTTCTTAAGACCTTTTCTATCTTTGCTGCGAAGAGGAATATCCGCAAGATCCAGCATATTCAAAATATTGCTGTACGACATCTCATAACCGATGGTAAACGCGATCATATCGAAATCCTTTACAGGACTTTGACTTTCCAGCGCCCATAACGGCAAATGATGCTGCCGCATTTGTTCTTCCATATCGGCCCAAGGTGTAAACACACGCTCACACCAAACGCCGTCCATCTCATTCATTACACCATATAAGATCCGCATACCAACATTGGACATACCAATCTCATATGTATCCGGAAAACAGAAAGCCACCCGGACATTTACATCATCCAGCTTTTTGATAACCTCATTATATTCACCGCCTGTATATCTGGCAGGCTTTTGTACATTGGGTAGAATTCTGTGCAGCAAATCGGTCATACTCAGACACCTTTCCTTAGTAAACAACATACCTTTTCTATTGTACTATTTGTTTATTCTCTTTGCAAGGAGTTTTTATCATCCCACTTTTAAATATCATCCCAAAGGCAAGTATGACAGGCAACACACCAAGCCTCCAGCGTAATGTTCCAATTAATGCCAATATGCTAAGCGCGCCAACGCACCCCCAGCAAATCCACCGCTCAATACAAATAGCCGCGCTCTCTTTATAGACCAATTGTAAAATACACCGCATACATCGGCCCCCATCCAAAGGATATATAGGCAGCAAATTATAAACAGCATGTACGCCTGCACAAATAGCAGTTCTTGGACAAACTTTGACAAAAAGCAATAGCGCAAGTCCGCTTATTGGTCCAGCAATACTGCATATGAATTCCTGCAAATTTGTCATAGGCGCTGTATCCATCTGCAAGCCGCAATGGGTTAGGCGAAGTTTGTACACCTTTATGCCGAAAAGCCTTAGCGCAATATAATGTCCAAGCTCATGTACAAACACCGCTATAACCCAAGAAGCAATCCATGATAATGGAAACAGGAGTAAACATGCTGCTGCCAGCAAATAGGCAATCGCATTAGGAAATATCCGCATGGGTTATAATCTCAGCACAAAAAGCCTGTAGAGAATTTGATATCCCTTCCCCGGCTCTTAAGTCCTCAATGAAGATCTTTGCCGCTGTCTTGGTAACCTGAGGATCACCGGGGATCAGCAATTTCTCAAGAACATGCTTTTTAGGATATAAAAAACCCAAAAGTAGCACAAGACAAATACACGCAACAGGCCAAATTCTTTTCCCTTTATTGGGAGTGTTTTCTGCAAACTTCACCGGTTCTCCCGTTACTCCATAATCAAT
Organism: Faecousia sp.; assembly: GCA_045659965.1. GTDB lineage: Bacteria > Bacillota > Clostridia > Oscillospirales > Oscillospiraceae > Faecousia. Next base: position 14,943 of record JAZRCU010000011.1, on the reverse strand, counting down.
TCGATACGCCATGTTATCACCTCAAAAAATTCTATGGCTTAGTATCCATTCCCATTCCTCAAAATAATGCTCCAACACTTGACAACCGCCTAATATTTCTTTATAATAGCAAGGCTAACGGGGTGTGGCGAAGTTTGGTATCGCGCTTGGTTCGGGTCCAAGAGGCCTCGGGTTCGAATCCCGACACTCCGACCAAAAGACCGAAATCCACTTTTGTGGGTTTCGGATTTTTCTTTGTGTTGGGATTCGAAAAATTAAATGCGATGCGGACGAGCATCGCCGCCGACAGCTCGATGGAGACGATCCTCTATCTGCGCATATAGCGCAGATGCAAACGAATCCCGACACTCCGACCAAAAATCCGGAATCCATTTTTATGGATTTCGGATTTTTATTTGTGTTGGGATTCGAAAAATTAAATGCGATGCGGCCGAATCCTGATACGCAAACCTTTACAAGGAAAGAGAACTATAGTATACTGGAAATATACTGGTTAAAGGAATGTTTTACTATGCCTATTATTTTAGCAATTATTGCAATCACCATTAATTTAGTCCTTTGCTTTAACTTTGCCCAATTTGCAGACTCAAAGGGCTATTCCTTTAAAAAATATTTCTGGATTTGCTTCTTTTTTGGTATGATAGGCTACGCATGGGTTGCAGCATTGCCCGATATGGGTTTGCTAAATAAAATTACAGAGCTAGAACGCAAATTGTCTAATATCGAAAACAGCAAGCCATCCTCTAGCCAAGATCGACTTGAAAAAACAAGCGACAAAACCACAGGCGCAACATCCTCCGAGGACGAACAATGGGTATGTGGATATTGTCAGACAAAAAACAGCATGAATTACGGACAATGCAAAAAGTGCGGAAAATATAGATAATAATTGCATCAAGCAAATAATAACGAAACGACAGAATCTACTCGTAGATCCTGTCGTTTTATTTTCTATTCGACGCAATTTCCTATATATTATCACATAATTTATCGCAAGGCATATCATAAGAACACGGGACGTTTACATTTTAAATTTCAAAAATTTGTTGCCCGATTGGAGAATGATATGAACCATTATGTTTTACTTGCATTGATCGCTACTCTGGGCACATGGCTGGTGACTGCCCTTGGCGCTGCCACAGTTGTTTTTTTCAAAACACCTAACCAAAAAGCCCTCAACTTAATGCTCGGATTTGCATCCGGTGTAATGATCGCAGCCAGCTTCTGGTCTTTATTACAACCAGCGATCCAACAAGCTGAGCTCTGCTCCAGCATCCCGGCCTATCTGGTAGCCACCCTTGGCTTTCTTTTGGGCGCGCTTTTTATATGGATCTCAGATAAGATCGTGACATATACCCAAAGCCGCACAAACATCACATCTTTTAATCAAAATCTTCGGATCAATCGCATTATCCTGCTTACTCTGTCTATTACATTACACAACATCCCGGAAGGTCTGGCTGTTGGAGTAGCCTTCGGAGCGCTCTCAAGGGGCGAGGCTTCCGCCGAGGCTGTACTGGGTGCAATCTCTGTTGCAGTTGGAATCGGCCTGCAGAACTTCCCGGAAGGCGCTGCAGTATCTGTCCCATTGCGTCGGGAAGGATATAGCCGGAGAAAAAGTTTTCTCATCGGTCAGGCATCTGCTATGGTAGAGCCTTTTGCAGGTGTCATTGGCGCACTTATGGTAGTACACATCGAGTCATTTTTACCTTATGCCCTGTCCTTTGCAGCAGGGGCCATGATCCTTGTAGCGGTCCATGAATTGATACCGGAATGTCAAAAAAACCAATACTCCCAGCCTTATACTGCCACCGCCGGCATTATCTTGGGGTTTGCAACTATGATGTTGTTAGATGTCATGTTGGGATAACAGATATCCAATCGCTAAGATTGACATTCATTGTGAAATTTAGTAGAATGAATTGGATTTTATATGAAAGAGTGATATTTTTGACAGAAAAACTAGAACGAAAATACGGTCTATTTACTGCGATCTGTATGGTCGTTGGTATTGTAATGGGCTCAGGTGTTTTCTTCAAAGCCCAAACAATTCTAGATAAATCCGGTGGAAACATTCCCATTGGTGTACTAGCATGGTTTATCGGCGGTTGTATTATGATGGTTTGTCTTATGACCTTTTCCTTCATGGCGCAAAAATACGAACGGGTCAACGGACTGGTAGATTATGCAGAGACGACTGTAAGTGCAAAATACGGCTATCTGATCGGCTGGTTTACTGCAACCATTTATTTCCCCAGTATGACAGCCGCCTTAGCATGGTTGACTGCAAGATACACCATGGAGTTTATTACCTCTGTAAACCCCAGCTTCCCTATGATGATCCCCGTGTCTGAGGGTGGCTGTCTAATCGGTCCAGAGTGTCTTGTGTTGACGCTTTTTTTCCTTTGCACAGTATATGCAATTAATGCAATTTCTCCCAAGATTGCCGGCAAATTACAAACCTCAACAACGATTATCAAGTTAATTCCCCTAGCTGCAATGAGCATCCTTGGAATTATCTATGGTTTGTATCACCAAACCCTACAGGAAAACATCGCCACTTCACATGTAACGACCAATGCCGTAAGCAATCCCCTGCTTGCATCTGTATGTGCTACCGCCTTTGCATATGAAGGTTGGATCATTGCTGTTACCATTAACTCTGAAATCAAAAACTCAAAAAAGACCCTTCCCAGAGCTTTAATTATTGGCGGCCTCATTATCATTACCACATACATTTTGTATTTTCTTGGTGTATCCGGTGCCGCATCCAAAGAAGATCTCATTAGCAAAGGTGTCACCTTGGCCTATACCAATATCTTTGGCGGATTTTTAGGCAACATCTTAAATCTTTTCGTTGCCGTCTCCTGCTTAGGTACATGCAACGGCTTAATGCTTGGTTGTACCAGAAGTATGTATTCGTTGGCATCCCGGAATAGCGGTCCAAACCCAGATTTATACAAGCAGGTAGACAGCCACACGAATGTCCCTACGAACTCTGCAATCTTTGCATTGCTTATGATCGTGTTCTGGCTTGTTTATTTCTTCTTCTCTAACCTTGCCGGTATTTGGAGCGGTCCTTTTGTATTTGATTGCACAGAGTTGCCCGTTCTGTCTATTTACATGATGTACATTCCTATTTTCTTTCAGTGGATCAGAAAAGAAAAAGATGAGAATGTTTTTCGCCGTATGATTATGCCTGTTTTGGCCATTATAGGATGCCTTTTTATGACCGTAGCCAGCGTTCTGACCCACGGAGAGGCCTGTATTTGGTACTTGATCGTTTATATCGCAATCATGCTTCTTGGTGCGATGCTATACAATACAAAGACAAAATCTACCACAAAATGAACACTCTGCCAGCCTAGACAGATATCATAGTATAAAGAAACAAGGAGACCCTTGACAGATGGCTTTAAGAATTTTAATTACCAATGACGATGGTGCTTCCGCCCAACAATTAGCACCCCTGATCCGCCATTGTCGTAAATACGGCGAGGTAACTGCCATAGTTCCAAAGTATGAACAAAGCGGCAAGAGCCACGGCATTGAACTGCACAAAAGCTTTGAGGCCAAAGAGGTATATCTGGCACCGGATGTAACCGCATGGGCGGTAGACTCTACCCCGGCCGATTGTATTCGTTTCGCCCTATTTGGTCTTGGTATGCGCTTTGATCTTGTGATTTCCGGAATCAACCGCGGATTGAATATGGGTACAGATATCATGTACTCCGGCACAGTTGGTGCGGCTTTGGAAGGCGCATTCCTCGGTATGAAAGCGTTGGCGATCTCTACGCCCCCTAAATATTACGACAACGCAGTAGCGCATCTGGATGAGATCTTCCAATACATCGAAACCAATCGGCTTTGGGATCATCATAATATCTATAATGTTAACATTCCGGCAAATCCAAAGTCTATTCGCATTACCACCCAAGGCGGTCCGTATTACTCTGATGATTTCCGCAAAGACGAAAACGATCTGTATCGACCCTGTGGAAAATGTATCTATGTAAATCAAAATGACATTACTCTGGATACGGATTGTATTCATTTAGGTCACATATCTATTACTCCCCTAACTTACAATCCCACAGATCATGTTGTATATAACAAACTTAAAAATCTAAACAAATAAGCAAATCCGCAGCCTGTAAACAGGCTGCGGATTCTTTTAAATTAGATTAACTGTAATAGATGATCGCATACATAACCATACGAGGCGCATCACTTGCGGTAGAAATTTTAACAGTTTTATTGACACTGGTGTCTACAGTTACTACATCATATTCTCCAACGCTGCATGATTTGCTCAAGATTATTTCTGCGCCACCATTGATGCTGCATTTGGATGTTTTCGCCTTGTATTTTGCTAAATGCAACTCCACCTTTGTTACATCATCAGGCACTACAAATGCAACAGAGCCGACTGAACTGGAGCTACCAAATTTAACAAAACCATTTCCCAACTGGTCATAGCCGCCAAAATACGCCTTGCTATATTCCGTAAATGTCAAGGAATAACTGCCACTTGTATAGACATATCCCTCATAGCCGGCATTATCACCATCGTTATGCGCGCCAGGTGTACCATCTGGGAAATCAAACATTGCTACCGCTGTAAGCTCAGAGGGTGTAGACTCCGGGACAGAAACAGTTGGCTCTGTTGGAATTGTATCTGTATTGCCCTCGGTAGCTTCCGGAAGATCCGGGACACTTGGACTCGACGGTGAACTTGGAATGGTAGGTGTACTGGGCGTCGTAGGCAAGCTCGGCTCAGAAGGTGCTGTTGGTGCTGTTTGCGTAGTAGGTTCTGTCGGTGTAGTAGGTGTTGTAGGTGTTGCTGGTGTAGTTGGCTCCGGAGGTGTAGTTGGCGTTGTAGGTGCGGTAGATGTAGTTGGCTCCGGAGGTGTAATTGGTTCTGCAGGAGACACTTCACTTAGGTCATACAGCCGCGCTGGGAAGTAAGATATTCCCACATTACCAGAATTCACAGCAGACAAATTAGAAACACTTAAGGTTGTATAAGTGCTATATGTACCAAGATAGTAGCTGTTTGCACTGCTTGATTTATAAACCAGAGTATCGTATGTAGCGTCAAACGTCAGCACTTCCGCAGGGGCTGCGCTAACCAATTCCAAGCTCCCCTTGCCATTTGCCGCATCTCGCTCATAAATACGAATATAAGTTTTCTTTGCACCATTCATAAAGTACAGGGCATAACCACCGGAAACCGACTGAAGCCTGACTGTAACCGCCTCATCCAGATTGGACGTTGTCGCTAAACGATAGGTAATACCGGCTGACTCAGTTTGTCCATTAAAGTATCTTTTTACTCCGTTCTTATCAAATGCCAAAATATATGCGCTTCCGGAATTCGCCGTAGAGTCAGACGCACCTGTATCAATTTCCGGTGTATCCGGATTCGCAGGCTTATTGCCAACATCAGGCTTATCCGTAACATCAGGCCTATCCGTAACATCAGGCTTATCCGTAACATCAGATATATCTATACCCGTATCTACCCAACTGATCATTTGACAATCGGCAGCAAACTCCACCACAGCAAGCTCCGCAGTATGTTGGAATTTCTCAATATATCCGGTTACTGTAATGGTATCTCCAATCCCTATCTTGTCAACGCCATCTCCCTTCAAGCGGTAACACATAATAGGCATATCCTCTGCCCTATCTACTTCAATCGTAACGGTAACATTCTTATAGGAAGCAGAATATGCAGTATTTACTTTTGTAATCTTACCTGTCAAACTAGCTTTGTATGGCAGTCGAGTTCCCGCCTTCAAAGCATAAGCAGCTTTCACAATATCAATAGGATTGGAAGGCGCGACATTTTCGTTCTTCTTGTATGAAACCAAGATACACTCTGCACGAAAGGACATGGACGTTTTACCGTTATCATCAATACTGCTTATAATATAGCCTTTCACTGTGATCGTATCGCCAACGTCGATCTTATCAATACCAGTACCCTTCATGCGATAGCAAAGAACAGGCTTATCCTCAGAGCCAGCAATCACCATAGTAACTGTAACATTGCCAGCACTTGCATTGTAAGCAGTATTAACCTTTGTGATTAGGCCGGTCAGCGTTACCTCATAGGACTGATTTTGATCTGTCTCCAAGGTTAAATTATTATCAACGTTCGGTTTTGTGTCAGCAGGCGTTTCTACAGTCGCACCGACAAACAAAGCAACCAATACACAACCTGGCTCAAATTCAAGCCGGCCGTTATCGTCCTTTAAAACTCCGGTAACTGTAATAATGTCGCCAACTTTAACATCAGCAGCGTCTTCACCTATCATCTGACGACACAAAACTGACAAATTTTCAAATCCATTTACCGCAATAACAACACAAATACACTTATTATTCTTATCGTAGGGTGTTTCAATAGAAGTAACCTTTCCGGACAATGTGGACTCATAAGACAACGTCTCATTGGGTGTCGTAGCACTATCTGTTATGATGGTATTATCTACCGCGACCGCAGCAGGCAGAAGATAATTCCAACTATAAGAAATACTTGTGCCTGTATCGTCATACAAAGTAGCAGTTAAGACATAGGGAGTATCCGCAACGCATTGCTCATTCACATCAATCGTTACGAGACTATTACCATTTTCAACAATCTTAACGGCATCCTCATGCGCGCCCGTTGTCCATTTGACTTCAAAAGGAATTCCGGCAATACGAACAACACAAAATCTTTTGAAATCCACAGGTGTCTGTGCGCCATCATTTTTATAAAGATTTTTCAAAAATGCCATCGCATCATAGATATCTGCCGTGGCCTCTGTTACGCTCGTTGTGGGCTCTGCCACATCCTTCTTGCAGCCAGCAAACACACCCAGCAGAATAACAATCAGGAGAATCCATGTTATATATCTGTTCATAGTACGCTCCGTGTATCGCTTTTGTGATCGAATATGTGGTCTTTATTCCATCCTACAGACTACGCTGCAACTTTTTCCAAAATGAATATGGAACAAACAAATCACCATGTCCGATACCTAATGTAATTTCCGGTTTGGCTTGTCCATGGAAGTCGCTGCCACCGCTTTGCAAAACACCAAATTCCTCAGCAATTCTTTTCGCTGCTTTCGTAGTTTCGGCATCATATTCTGAGTAGATCGTTTCAATGGCATCCAGCCCAGATTTTATTGCTTCCGGCAAAAATCCCCGAAGGCCAGCTTCATTCAGATTTAAAAACGGATGGGCTAATATCGCTATACCGCCCAACTTCTTAATAAAAGAAATCATACAAAAAGCATCCATTCGCTTAGGCGGCACAAATAAACCACTCTTCTCAGAAAGATATTTCCGGAACCCATCATTGACCGAAGATACATAACCTTTTTCCATAAGCTCTGTGGCAATCACTGCACGGTTGACAAATCCGGACACCGTTTTTTTGCATAGATCGTCATAAGAAAGTTTGATTCCTATATGATTTAATTTCTCAATCAAATCACGATTACTCTGTTCTTTCCGACGTTGAAAATCCTGAAGAACAAGTCTAATTTTCTCATAATGCTCAATCTTCACCCCGAGCATAAGAATATGCAGTTCTGTTCCGTTATAATCCGTAGAAAATTCAACACCGGATATTGCTTCGATCCCCGCGTTTTCTGCAGCGGAAACAAATCTGGGCAAGCCATCTACATTGTTATGATCTGTTAAAGCAATTGCTTTTAACCCTATTCTTTTAGCGTGCGCAACCAATTCTTCCGGTGTATATGTACCATCAGAATAGCAAGAATGGGTGTGCAAATCGCAAGCAGAAGCTAAATCTACCATGCTCATGTGCATCAGACTTTCTTTCTTTGTGTAGGCTTTTGAAATAATCCTTTAATAATCTCTTTTGCAGCCTGTTCATAAGTGTCAACATTAACAGTATAATCACAAATCGAGGCATTCTCCATCTCGGAATCCAAGGCCAGAAGGCGGCTTACTTTTTCATCAACACTTAACTGCTTCTGCAAGATGTCCGCTAAAAGGGCGCGCTTGCTTCGATTTACATAAATGGTTGTCACATTAGAAAAACGAGTCTTTAGCGCCATAGCGCCGCAAATATCCATAATCGTCAACACATGCTTTCCGCTATCGAGAATCTTTTGCACATCCTCTTTGCAAGAGCCATAACAATGTCCGGCATACATGGTGGATTCAAATATCTCCCCCTTGTCCTGCATCTTGCGAAACGCCTCCAGGGAAATGTAGTGATACCACTCCCCACCTTGAATTCCAACAGTCGCATCGGTGGTATAGCTGATCAATTTTTCAAAGCACTTAGACTTCTTGATCAGTTTCTTTGCAATTTACGTTTTGCCGCTTCCAGAAGGACCGACCAAAACAACAATCCCGGGCTGCTCAGGGTCAGGATATACGCGCTTAGGATTGTAGCTGTCAGCAATTACCTCCACAAGTTTTAAAAACTCATCATAATTATTGACTGCCAGAACACCAGTTGCATCCTGATTCCATGGACGTCTTAGCAAAATTGGATAGTCCGCATTGGAGCGGAATACATTGTGCATTCCATCGTCAAACAGGATATCCACATCAATCTTATCTTTTCTGGATCCCATATAAATGTGATCAGGAGGAATTTCCGGGAACTCTTCCATAATGCGTTGGGCCCGAATACTCATAAATTCAGGATATATGGAGGTTGACACAAACACTTCAGTCATCTTGGACAGTTTCTTTACAAACTCCCGCGCACCCTTGATAACAGGTTGTGTACGGAAAAACTCTGGGTCCTTAAAAAACTCAAAAATGACATCCGCTCTGGTACCAAGGGTACCCCAACGATCCACCTCGTAAATACTAAGAGGTGGGTCGAACTTATATTTTTCATTTGCAAGACGAATGGCATATGGAATACACTCCATCAGCAAATCATCAATATCTAAGGCTGTTGATAATCTGTATTTTCGATTCATTTTCTATAACCTCAAACGTTTATATAATAACCGGGAAATGTTTCGCTAAAAAAATTATAGAACAATTATAACAATAGCAAAAAAGAAAATCAATCTTGTCGATATATAAAAATTTAGGTTACTCGTCAAATGTAGTTAAAACAGTACCCTGATAATAATGAGCTAGAATATCCTCATAACAAGCTCCTTGCACCGCCATTGCTTCTGCCCCATACTGACTCATACCAACTCTGTGGCCAAAGCCTTTTGTTGTTATTGTAACTGTATCTGCCACAATATGAATTGAAAACGCCGTAGAGCGAAGAGAGAGCAAATTTCGTAGCTGCACACCAGTATAAGTTTGGCCGCAAATCTGAATTTGATCCACGCCTGCACCCTGTGTATAGCTTATAGACTCTATCCAAAGCTCAGGAAATCCAGAAAAACCGCCGCCTAATTTATCGTTAAATTCCTTTGTTGTAAAGGTTACTTTATCTGTATAATGGGTAGCCCCTTCTTCTCCCGGACTATTCACAGATTTTAAGTAAGGAATATCTGTTCCCCAAACCGCGATCGCATCCTCCGTCACACCTCCGGAACAGGAAAAATATGTCGCTTCAATTAGTTCATTCTCATAAAGCAGCACCTGTCCGGCAGTGCCCAAAACCGCATTTGATACCTTCAAAAGCATCTGCTCATCTTCACCGGCATCCAAAAATTGGTCAATCTCATAAAATCCCTGACAACAAGCTGGGCTAGTGCAAATATCTGCCTGCTCATGCTTTTTCCCCTGTGCAATCCGACGCAATGTATATGTGCGGGCCACGACCGCTTGCGCCTTGAGCGCTTCAGCCTCAAATTCAGCCGGCATCTCCCTTAACACAACGCCAAGAACATAGTCTTCCAATTCCATGTCCTCTACTACCCCATTATCAAGCAGCACAGATACCATATGCTTCCGGGATTCAAAGGTTTCCTGAGAGGTTTCTAATGTAGTTGCAGGCACATTATTTTGTTGATTGTCAGTCTTTAAAAAAGCAATCAACAAAGAAGGAAAAACAATACCAAGTATCAATGCGTAAATTATCCCAAAATTCTTATGTTTCATTGTATTATCACCCCAAATCAGTCTATCATGCGACATACAAGAAATTTGTAATTTACAGAATTATCCACATAAGCTACAGGCTTGACATACCATCTCACCACTTGTATAATTTAAGGAGAAACTATCAAATTGGAGTATAAAATGAAGAAAATACTAAAAGTTGTACTTCCCATTGTACTGGCGCTGGCAATTATATTATGTTCTGCCTGGTACTTGTTTATCTATGACCGGGAATTTACCCGGGATGTCCTTCTAAGCTGTGCGCGAATGAGCGAAGAACAGGGCAATCACAAGTTAGCAACATGGCTTTATTCTACTGCATATGCTCACGCTAACGATGATGATTCTGTAGCCATTGAGTTAGCAGAACAATACAAAGCAAGCAACAACTACACGAAGGCCGAATATACTCTCTCTAACGCCATTGCTGATGGCGGTGGAATTGATCTTTACATTGCTTTGTGTAAAACCTACGTACAGCAGAACAAGCTTTTGGATGCTGTCAATATGCTAAATAGCATCACCAATCCGGACATCAAAGAACAGCTGAATGCAATGCGGCCGAAAGCGCCCACCGCAGTGCCCGATCCCGGATTTTACAGTCAATATATTTCTGTAACCATTGAATCGGACGAAGGCACATTGTATGTCACAAATGATGGCACCTACCCGTCCACCTCTAACGCTCCTTATTCTGAGCCCATCGCATTAGGTGACGGAGAGAATACCATCTATGCGCTGACTGTTGCCGATAATGGACTTGTCAGCCCTGTGGCAATCTTTGGCTATACCGTTGGCGGTGTTATCGAGCTTGTAGACTTTGCCGACAACGCTATGGAAGCTGCCATTCGGGAAGCTTTAAATGTATCTGCTGACAAGCCTCTCTACACCAATGATCTGTGGGATATTACATCCTTCACCATCCCAAGTGATGCAGAAAACTATGCCGACCTTCGCCTGCTTGCTTTCTTAGAAACCTTGGTGATCGAAAATGGTGTTAAAGATCAAATTCAGCATTTATCTTCCCTGTCAAATCTAACCTCTCTGCGGATTACTGACACACCGATCTCTACCGATGAAGTAAAGATCATTGGTGCATTACCTCTTTTAACTGATCTGACACTTTCCGGCTGCTCTATTACCAATATTACAGGTTTAAGCGGCAGCACAGGTTTGCAAATTCTAGATCTAAGCAATAACACCATTAAAAACATCGACACGCTTTCTGAAATGAAAGCACTCACTAAGTTGGACCTTTCCCATAATGCTGTAACTGATGTTAATGCATTGGCAGTCATCTCCGCTTTAAAAGAACTAAATATCAGCTACAACTCCATTCCTTCTTTATCCCCCCTGAGTTCCCTGATCGGCATAACAAACCTGAACGCATCTAACAACACGCTCACTTCCTTGCTTGATTTCAGCAAGCTCACAAACCTAGAAGAGCTTAATTTGTCATCAAACCAGTTAACCGAAATTTCCGTGCTATCTGATTGTACAAACGTAACCAATCTTGATATTTCTTCCAACCAGTTGACTGACATCTCGGTTTTGGCCCAGATGGAGAATGTGATGTATTTATCCTTCTCCCATAATCAGGTCAATCAGCTGCCCGAGTTCAAGAAGGATTGTAGGCTTGTAACTATCGACGGCTCTCACAATCAGCTTTCCAGCTTGGAAAGATTGGGTGGTCTGGAGCATCTAAATAAGGTGTATATGGACTATAACGAGCAAGTATCTTCTGTAAAGGCCCTTGCAAATTGCCATGCACTTTATGAGGTCAGCGTTTATGAAACCAAGGTTACCGATGTAACACCGCTTACCAATCAAAGTGTAATCGTCTATTTCACCCCTGTATAATGACAAAACTCCCAAAAGGCAAGTCCTTTTGGGAGTTTTATTATATGTGGGATTATTGGGAGCTAAATTCCTCCAGCTCCTCTTGCTCGATTTCTTTTAAAAGCTTTTGATCCTTTTTGGAGCTTAAATCCAGCTTTTCATACATATCCGGCCGGCGGGCCTTTGTTCTGCGAAGAGACTGTTTTCTTCGCCACTGGGCAACCTTTTCGTGATTGCCGGACACCAAAATCTGAGGCACTTGTCTGCCGTGCCACACCGCTGGGCGGCTATACTGGGGATATTCCAGCAGGCCATTATAATGGCTTTCATCCTCAAAACACTCCGGGTCTGCCAGTACACCGGGCACCATACGGCACACCGCGTCCGTCACCGCCATCGCGGCAATCTCACCACCTGTAAGAACAAAGTCACCCAGAGAGATTTCTTCGTCCACGCACTCATCAATAAAGCGCTGATCAATGCCTTCGTAGTGACCGCACACCAAAACAAGATTTTCCATCTTGCTGAGCCGGATAGCATCCTCCTGCCGGAATGTATGTCCACAAGGGGACAAATAAACTGTATGCACAGGACCAGCTGCCTGATCACAAACAGCTTCCCAGCAACGATACAGCGGGTCTGCAGTCATCACAGCACCTCGACCACCGCCATAGGGGTAATCGTCCACCTGATTTTGCTTATTTGCCGTGTAATCTCTTATCTGGTGGGTTTCAATACGGATAAAGCCGCGTTCCTGTGCTCGACCAAGAATACTCTCAGAAAGCACATCGCCTACCGTATCCGGAAACAATGTCAAAATATCAACTCTCATCGGTACGCATCCCTTCAATTAACCGCACCTGCATAGTATTATTTTCCATATCCGTATCAAGGACAAAGGCTTTCACTGCCGGGATCATATATTCATGCTCACCGCGCACCACATAAACCTTATTGCCGGGGTAATCCAGAACATCAGCGATCTGTCCGATCTCCTGCCCATCCGCAAACACACGCACACCGATCAGCTCCGCAACAAAGATCATATCCGCAGGTGCATCTTCCCGATATACCTTGACGGTCTTTCCTCTCAATGCCTGGGCATCTTCTACGGTGTTGATCTGGTCCAACTTCAAAAGATTGCAAGTCTTTTGGATACGACAACTATCAACTGCGTACTCTTTATCATCAATCAGGACTCTGTCAAAATCCAGCAAAAATTCCGGACCATCAGACCAAGGCAATATCTTCATTTCTCCATGAACACCATGGGTGGTAACGATTTCTCCTGCCTCCAAAAACTGAAGCTTCATATAAATTCCTCCATATGCGAGTCTTTTCTGTATTATAGCAACTATTTCTCCGTTGGGCAAGTAGTTTTCCGCATAATAAGAAATGCGTGACGCAATGCGTCACGCATTTCCAGTTAATCAACGATTTCCACCGCAACTTTTTCACCGGAGCGCTGTGCTACGGTCTTTACGATGGTGCGAATTTCCTTCGCAATACGACCCTGACGGCCAATCACTTTTCCCATGTCGCCAGGAGCAACACGCAATTCCAACACCTTGCCTTCCTCATCGGAGGTTTCGGTCACAGTAACTGCATCCGGATCGTCAACCAGATTCTTTGCCATATACAGCAAAAGTTCTTTCATAACGAAACTCCTTTGGGAATCTTACAGAACGCCAGCCTTCTTCAGCAGACCACGAACGGTATCGGTGGGCTGCGCGCCGTTCTTGATCCAGGTCTGAGCCTTCTCAGCATCCACAGTGACCACTGCGGGCTCGGTCATGGGGTTGTAGGTACCGATCTCCTCGATGCAGCGGCCATCACGGGGGCTACGGGAGTCAGCAACAACGATCCGGTAGTAAGGAGCCTTCTTAGCGCCCATTCTTCTCAGTCTGATTTTAACCATGGTTTTCACCTCCAAAATAATCTTTTGTAATCATCTATATCGCAAAGCACTTTGCTTACAGCGAACAATCTTAGAAGCCGGGGAAGCCGCCAAAGCCGCCAAACCCACGCATTCGCTTCATTTTCTTTCCGGCTCCGGGGCCGGAGAACTGCTTGATCATAGCACGCATCTGCTCAAAGGATTTGACTAATCTGTTTACATCCTCAACACGCAGACCGGCACCGGCTGCAATTCTTTTCTTTCGGCTGGCACCGATGATATTGGGATTTTCCCGTTCCTTCGGTGTCATAGAAAGAATGATGGCTTCAGTATGTGCCATTGCCTTCTCATCCAGCTGCACATTCTTTAAATTCGCTCCACCGGGAAGCTGTGCAAGAATATCCTGCATAGATCCCATAGATTTCATTTGTACCATCTGGTCATAGAAATCCTGAAGTGTAAACTTATTGGAACGGAGTTTTTCTTCCATCTCCGCAGCCTTCTTGGCATCATAGGCCTGCTCAGCCTTTTCGATCAGCGAAAGCACATCGCCCATTCCCAAAATCCGGGAAGCCATCCGATCCGGATGGAACGCTTCGATATCCTCCAGCTTTTCGCCAATACCTGCAAACTTAATGGGCTTACCGGTAACTGCGCGAACAGAAAGTGCCGCACCGCCTCTGGCATCACCATCGAGCTTACTGAGCATAACTGCATCAATATCCAGCCACTCATGGAAACTCTGGGCGGCATTCACCGCATCCTGACCAGTCATAGCATCCACAACCAGCATAATCTCATCAGGCTTTACAGCTGCTTTGATGTTCCTTAGCTCATTCATCAGTGCTTCGTCCACATGAAGCCGACCTGCCGTGTCGAGAAACACCATATCAAAACCATGCTGTTTGGCATAAAGCACAGCTTCTTTTGCAGTTTGTACCGGGTCAGCCTGTCCTTTTTCAAAAACAGGAATTCCCAGCTTTTCACCGCACACCTTTAGCTGCTGAATGGCAGCCGGGCGGTAAATATCGCAGGCGACAAACAAAGGATTTTTTCCTTGCCGCTTCATAAGGCCTGGCAACTTACTACCGTTGGTCGTTTTACCTGCGCGCTGTAAGCCAACAAGCATCACAACCGTCGGTCCGTTGGGATTG
>JAZRCU010000010.1:0-2305 GCA_045659965.1 Faecousia sp. | reverse complement strand
AAGACTGCCAGCACTATGATCGGTTTATGCGTGATGATGGCATTTCCTGCTATTAGTGTTCTTTGTTGGGTAATCGTTTGTGTGATCGTCGTCACAACGGTGTATTCCGGCGTGGAGTACTTTATTAAGAATTGGAATTGTCTTTGGGAAAAGTAATATACATTATGCCGGTGTAGCAGCACCGGCATAAAATAAGGTGATAGATATGAACGAAAAAGAAATTGGCGAACTGCGGCGCAGAGTGCGCAGAGATCGCAGCAATATGACATCTATTTACGGCTGCTATGTGAACGGACAGAAGGAGATCGTATCTTCTTTTAGTCAAAGCGTTGGCATGATGTCGGAAAATGAAGCGGAAAAGTATTTTGGCACCATGAAGCGCACGTTGTCCGGTACCATTGGCAAGAACCTGCTAGACATTAGCTTCAGTACTGCTCAGGTGGCGGATAGCCCGGAACATAAGTTCCTGATGCAGCTGCGTCAGGGTGGGCTGCAGGATGAGAAGCAGCGGACTGAGTTGTTTCAAAAGATCATTGAAAATGTCCATTTTGATGAGAGTTATCTGATTTTGGTTGGTTGCGACCATTACGATGTGCCTTTTAAGAGTAAGGATGATCAGCTGCAGGCAGATAATTCTTCTGAGGTGTTTACATACTTGCTTTGCACGATCTGCCCTGTAAAGCAGACCAAGCCTACCTTGCGCTACGATCCGCAGGAAAAAGAGTTCCACGATGGCGGCATTGCCCAGGTGGTATCTGCACCGGAAATGGGTTTTCTGTTTCCTGCCTTTGACGGTCGCAGCACAAACATCTACAATGCACTATTTTATACTCGGAACACAAAGATTGGCCACGAGGAACTGATCGACGCGCTCTTCCGTGTGGCAGCGCCTAAGCCTGCTGCTGAACAAAAGAAGTCCTTTGAGGCGCTGCTTACCACATCCTTAGAGGATGCTTGCAGCTATGATGTTGTGCAGTCCGTACACGATGAGCTGCGGCAGAGCATTGAGATCCACAAGGAAAGCAAGGTGGCAGAGCCTTTGCTGATCTCTAAGGAGCAGGTGAAATCCACCCTGAAATCCTGCGGTGTAGAGGAAAAGCACATTGCAAAATTCAGCGTAGATTACGATGCTGCATTTGGCATGGATGCCCAGCTACACCCGAAAAACATCATTGATAACAGAAAGTTCGAAATCGTAACACCGGATGTATCTATCAAAGTAAATCCGGAGCGTAGCGATTTGATCGAGACACGTGTCATTGGCGGTGTGAAATATATTTTGATCTGTGCCGATGAAAATGTGGAAGTCAACGGCGTGAACATTCATATTGATGAGGAATAAAATATGCCCCCGAGAGTTCTCGGGGGCATAAGTGTTATTTAATGTTTTTTACCATGTCTACGATGATCTGGACGCAATTTTCAACGCCTAAGTTGCTGCTGTCCAGGCAGATGTCATAATTGTGGGAGTCGCCCCAGGTTCTGCCGGTGTAGTGCTGGTAGTTGACTTTTCTACGCTTGTCCTTTTCACTCAAACGAGCTTTGGGACTCTTTTCGGACTCACCGTAAAGGCGGACAATCCGGTCAGCCCGGAAGTCTTTGTCGGCGTGGATAAAGATGTGCAACACATCTTCTCGGTCTTTCAGAATGTAATCTGCATTACGGCCTACAATGACACAAGGACCTTTTTCTGCCAGCTGCAAAATGACATTGCATTGAATATTCCACAAAAAGTCCGCAGTAGACAGGCCGTTCATAATGCCGGGAACACTTTGGTGGGCAAAGGCATAAGAAAACATGCTGCCGCCGGGGGCATGCTCACCGTTTTCTTCTACGTAATGAGGGGCAAAACCAGACTCTAACGCAACATGGTCTACCAGCTCTTTGTCGTAGAAGGGGATTCCTAACTTTTCGGCAACTAAGCGGCCAATGGTACGTCCGCCACTGCCAAATTCACGGCTGATGGTAATAATCTTCTTTTCCATAAGTTTGCCTCCTTTGGAATCCTAGGATAATTATATTATATCAATGGCAAAAAGATCTGTCAACAAAAACCGGGAGGTTGGATCTCTACCTCGCGATAAATTAATATACATATCGGATTGCGTGGGGATAGCAACTATGCTATAATAGATCCAGATAATGCAAGGAGGAATTCCATGAAACCGATTTCTGAGCGCCTGGCGGAAGAGTTAGGCCAAAAACTACAGTATGTTGAAAATATTATTACTTTGCTGGATGAGGGAAACACCATTCCGTTTATTGCTCGTTACCGTAAGGAAATGCATGGCGCAATGGATGATAC
>JAZRCU010000009.1:0-1735 GCA_045659965.1 Faecousia sp. | reverse complement strand
TAATGCCCAACAAGGCTGGAGGCAAGACTGTGATTTTGGACTGCGGTGCCAATGCCGAGTGTACCCCGGAATTTTTGCTGCAGTTTGGTATGGTGGGCTCTTTGTATGCTAAGAAGTGTCTGGGCGTGGAAAATCCCAAGGTTGGCCTTTTGAACATCGGCACAGAGGACTCTAAGGGCACTGCCTTGCAGAAGGAAGCTTACGGCCTTTTGCAGGAAGCTGCAGAAGCCGGTCTTATCAATTTTATTGGCAACGTAGAGGCAAGAGATGTGCCTCTGGGTGCTGTGGATGTGGTGGTATGTGATGGCTTTGCCGGAAACGTGCTGCTCAAATCTATTGAGGGTACTGCCATGTTTATGGGAAGCCTCATGAAACATAAGATCTTTAAGCGCAATTTCCTGTCCATGTTGGGTTACTTATTCTGCAAGCCCGGTGTCAACGAAGTCATGGGCATGCTGGATTACCGCACCATTGGCGGCACACAGTTCTTAGGTATCAAGAAGCCTGTGATCAAAGCCCACGGCGCATCTGATGCGCTGGCCTTCCGCAATGCCATTAAGCAGGCAATGGATGCTGCCGGCGGTGATATTTCTCAGGAGCTGGAGGCAGGCCTGAAGGCCCTTGCTCAGGCAAAGGAGACAGAAAATGGCAATGATTAAGGATTTGGAAGAGGCCATCGGCTACCGCTTTTCCAATATCACCTTGCTGCAAAATGCTCTGACCCATTCTTCCTACGCCAACGAGCATTGGCATGATAGCTTAAAAAGCAACGAGCGTTTGGAATTTTTGGGCGACTCCATTTTGGGTATGGTGGTAGCGCAATATCTGTACCAAAATTTCCCCACCCGTCCCGAGGGCGAACTGACCCGGATGCGTGCGGACATGGTTTGCGAGCAAGCCTTGGCAGCCATCGCCAACCGCTTGGAGCTTGGTCAGCATTTGCTGCTGGGTCACGGCGAGGAGCAGGGAGGAAGATCTCGTGCTTCTATTCTTGCCGATGCAGTAGAGTCTGTGATCGCTGCCAGCTTTTTAGATGGCGGTATGGATGCGGCCCGGCAGATCATTGATCGGTTTGTTTTGTGTGATGTGCCGGTAA
Organism: Faecousia sp.; assembly: GCA_045659965.1. Taxonomy (GTDB): domain Bacteria; phylum Bacillota; class Clostridia; order Oscillospirales; family Oscillospiraceae; genus Faecousia. The sequence goes on along the minus strand of JAZRCU010000009.1, from coordinate 639 downwards.
ACCGGATGCACAATGCCGACTACAAGACTGCCTTGCAGGAGTGGGTGCAGAAGAAGAAAAATCAGGTGATTTCCTACACTCTGGTAGGTCAGTCCGGCCCGGATCATAATAAGCGGTTTACCGTGGCGGTATCTGTCAACGGAACTGTGGTAGGTCAGGGTGAGGGCAGCAGTAAAAAGCGGGCAGAGCAGGATGCAGCCCGGGCGGCTATGGAAATCTTGGCGCAAGAATAAATTTGCATTTTTTGAATTTCTATGCAATCACATTCTGCTATTGAAATTTCAATATAAACAGGGTATAATAATTTTGTCGCTAACCGACAAAAAATATAGAGAACATAGGAGTTGCGGCGTATGCAGACAACACAGACAACATGCGAAGCGGCACAGGAAAAAGAGTATATTCCTCCTTTACCTAAGCCCGGATATGAGATTTGTAAGCGTATTTTTGATGTAGTAATGGCGTCTTTTGCGCTGATCGTTTTAAGTCCTGCACTTTTGATCGTGATGCTGCTGATTTGGTTGCAGGATGGCGGCAATCCTTTTTACTATCAGACCCGTCTGACAAAGGGCGGTAAGGAATTTCATATGTACAAATTCCGCTCCATGTGCGTAGATGCTGACAAGAAGCTGGAAGAGC
>JAZRCU010000008.1:0-2704 GCA_045659965.1 Faecousia sp. | reverse complement strand
AGTGGGGGAACAGGAAGGGCAAAATATCCCGGTGCCAGACAAGGCTGAACTCAAAGGCGTCCAGACATCTGGGATACAAAGCTTCAATTTCATATGCGCAGGTCACGCAGCGATCCCACAGGAGACGTGCCTGGGTTTCGTCCTTCTGGAAAGTAGCCAGAATGAAGTCTAATAGCTTATCCAGCAAGGTCAGCTGGGCATCTAAATACAGATAGCTCACTCTCAGGCAGAAGTCCTGGTGGCGGCGGTACTTGGTGACAGTGGCATCCAAAGAGGCAATGGCCTTCTTGGCCTCTGCTACCAGCTGTGCCTGATTTTCGGGCATCTTTTCTACGCCACGGAAAATGTTGGGATTTAATGCCTTGCGGACAGCAGCCAGCACGTCCCGGACGGCTGCGCCATCGTCTGCATAGCATTGTTCATAGAACTTGACAGTTTCTGCTTCCAGGTCGATCTGACCCTTCCAGAAGGCCAAGCCCATCAGCCGCATTGCCAGATCACCGATCATATCCAGACGCAGGTTCTGGCAGCTGATGTTGCCGTCAAAGCCCAGCTTGCGCATATCACCGGCATCCAGACCTGCCATGGTGGCCACGCTCTCACCGGTCATATCCCGGTACATATCCCACATCAACGGATAGTCAAAGACGATGCATTCGCCGGAAAATTCCTTTTTCCAATCGTTAAAGTAGTGCAGACCGCTGAAGTTATCACAGGGGTTCTTGTAAGCGTTGCGGATAAAGGGCAGCTTCTCACCCTTGGTCTGGTGGGACAGGGGCTCCCAGTAGGGACGGCGGATGGGGGCAAAGAGGAGAATAAACCGATCGGGGTTTTTGATCTTTGCTTCCTTGGCAGTCCACAGAAGCTCTAAGTAGGACAGAAATACGATTCTTGTGTCCAGACCTTCCTTGGTCAGCTCGATATCCAAGTCGTTTAGCAGCTGGATGTACAGGTCGGCAGGCATGGTGGCGGTGCACAGATCGCACTCACACTGGTTATCAGCCTTGTCAGCCAGCCACACATGCAGGGTATCTAACTGAGGATTTGCCTTTGCGTAGGCGATGACTTCCTCGATGATCCGGCGACGGGTATCGGGGTTGGAGTAGCAGAAGTTGGTGTCAATGGCAGAGCCGTTGTACAGATCCCGCTTGCCGCCAATGTAGGCCAGCATGGGACGGTGCTCTTCCTGCAGCAGACCCGGCTTGGAAATGCCGTGCCAGATGCCGCTCTTTTCGCCAAGGATCAAAGACATCCAGCCGTGACCCATCCGGTGATGGTCAATGCCGCGCAGCTGGATCTGGCGGTCATATTCTTCCACCAGACTATCCTGTGCTTCCTCAGACAGAGGGGCAGGAATGAAAGCGGGGCTCTGCTTGTGGTTGTACCAGCGATCCAAAGTGAAGCTGGGACGCCACAGCTGGGTGAAGAAAATGTTTAAACCGATCTTAGGCGCAAAGTCGATCATATCCACGATATGCTCATAACCGGCAGAGCCTTCCAGACAGATGCCCCGGTAACGCAGCACGGGGGTGTCGGTCAAAGAAACCTCTAAGGTCATGCTATCTTTTTGGGGAACACGCTCGCCATCGCGGCCGGGACGCAGATAAGAAACACCAGCCTCTTGGAAGAAGCGGTAGACGCTCATCAGCACGCTGCGAACGTTAGAACCGGTGATATAGCCGGCGCCGCCGGATACACAGATGCTCAAAGCATCGTCCAGCTTGGGATTTGCCACCTGAGGACAGGGAAGCGCATCACTGATACCGATGGTCAAAGCAGGTGCGTCACCATTTTTGGTGAAGGTGGCTTCCGGGTCCATTTTTTTCATCAGACGGATAAATTCCTCCACCGCAAAGCCGGTGGTCTGGGAAGGATCCGCCTGTACAATATTCCAGCACTTAGCCATAATTTTCCTCGTTTCTACTTACAGTTTTTTAATAAATTCACGGAACTCAGGCAGCAATGCCTCTGCCCAGATCCGACAACCTTCTTCGTTAGGGTGCTTATCCGGTCGGTTAGAGTACTTCACTCTGCCCTCCCATGCATCGTAATCTACCAGCAAGGGAGTGATATTTAAGAAACCGTCACATTCTTTCGACAGTTCGTTGACCAGATACTCGTTCAGTGCCTTCCACCGCTCCATAGGCTCATCCTGCCAGTCGAAGGGAGGCACAGATTGCAAAAATACCTTGATACCGGCATTTTTCAGGGTGTCTACCAGATTTTTGAAGTCTTCCTTCATCAGCTCCAGACTGCGACCCCGGCCGATATCGTTGCTGCCGTAGGATACCACCAAAGCATCCATCTGCTTGGCCTTATAAAGCCAAGCACCATCGCTGGCAGCATCTTGGCCCTTGGCATAGCCAATACCCAGATTCCAATAGGAATAAGCTTCGCCGATCTCCTCGCTGACCAATGCGCACCAGTGAGAATAGGCGTTGGGGGTAGTGCCTACACCTTGGGTGATGGAGTCGCCCAGATAGCCGATCTTAGCCTTAACCTTTCGGTCGCAGCCGATCATGCCGGGAACAGGCACTTTCTTATCCTGGATCCACTGGCCGTCCTCATAGACAAAGGTGGGCAGGATAGATTCTAAATGGTAGGGGATCATTGTACCGCAGTACGTGATCTCATAGCAAAGGAAATCCCCCTTTTCTGCTGACAGTAACACAGGGTCGGAGGTAAAAAACTCACCGGGCATGAC
>JAZRCU010000007.1:0-2677 GCA_045659965.1 Faecousia sp. | reverse complement strand
GTCCCAAACCTTCATACCGTCCAGCTTCTTCTTGCTCAGCTGGCAAGTGCCTTCCTGATCGTTGACGCGAACAACGAACACCTCGATCTCGTCGCCCACCTTCAGAATATCCTCGGGCTTTACCGAGGGATCTGCGCTGACTTCATCATACGGAATATAACCGGCGTGCTTGGTGCCCAGATCGATCTGGACTTCAGTGGTGCCAATACCGGTAACGATACCGATAACCTTATCTCCTGTATTTAAAGTCTTGATGGACTGCTCCAGAAGTGCCTCAAAGCTTTCCTCCTGTACAGCCTCAACATTAGTAATTTCGCTCATAGTCTTGTTGACCTCCTTTATAATCCACGCTGGGGTAGACGCCCCGGCAGTGATTCCAACCTCACGCACACCGCTGAAAAATTCTCTGTCCAGTTCCGATGCATTATCCACCAGAACTACACGATCGCAGTGTTCCCGACAAATCATCGCCAGCCGTCCGGTGTTGGAACTGTGGGTATCTCCCACAACCACCATCGCTTGGCACTGTGCGCTTAATTTCGCCGCTTCATTCTGCCGGTATTCAGTCGCTTTACATATTGTATCAAAGATTTTCAAGTTAGTAAACTGTTTTTTTGCAATTTTGCCGCACGATTTCCACAAAGATTCTGTAGATGTGGTCTGACAAACCATGCAAATTGGCAAATCGGCGCTCTCAGGCATGGATTTTGCCCAATTTTCCAGCTCTTCCGGGGTTTGGAAGATCTGACATTCGTCACACCATCCGGCAATTCCTTCCACCTCAGGATGGTCTCTTGTGCCGATGATCACAGGCAGTCGACCCTCATCCCGGGCTGTGCTGACAATGCCGTGGATTCTTTTCACAAAGGGGCAAGTGGCGTCAATGATTTCTACACCCCTTGCTTCCAAGGCCTCATACACCTTTCGGGTCACACCATGGGAGCGGATAATCACCGTATCCCCCGGCTGCGCCTGGTCCGGTGTATTGATCACCCGCACGCCCATTTCTTCAAAATGGGCCACCGCATGGCGATTATGAATGATAGGGCCTAAGGTAGCCACAGACTTTCCAGTCTTAGCCGCCTGCTCCACCAATTCCACCGCCCGGTTTACGCCAAAACAAAATCCGGCACTTTTGGCTACGGTCACGCTCATTTGGAAGTTTTCTCCTCAATGATTTTTTTCATTGCTGCGATCACACCGGGGATATCCAGATCCGAGGTGTCCAGCAGCACCGCATCCTTAGCCTGCTTCAAAGGTGCAATGGGACGGGTAGAGTCCTGATGATCCCGCTGCTGGATCTCCTTCAGAGTCTTTTCAAAATCCACCTTCTGACCCTTGGCCAGCAGTTCATCTGTACGGCGCTTTGCACGCACTTCAGCAGAGGCAGTCAAGAAAATCTTTACAGTTGCCTTAGGCAGCACAACTGTGCCGATATCCCGGCCATCCATGATCACATTATGTTCCCGGGCCACCTGGCGCTGCATATCCAGCAGCATATCGCGAACTACCTTATGGGCAGAAACCAAAGATGCCTTCTGTGAAATATCGGGGGTGCGGATCTCACCGGACACATCCATGCCGTTCATGATCATGTGCTGCTTGCCTTCTTCATCATAGACAATATCAATGGTCAGCTCGTCGATATGACGCTCCACCCCATCTGCATCCTTAGGGCTAACACCCAGAAGATCTAAAAAGTATGCTACTGTGCGGTAGATCGCACCGGTGTCCACGTAGTAGTAACCCAGTTCCTGTGCAAGGGCGCGGGCAATGGTGCTTTTACCTGCACCGGCAGGGCCGTCAATGGCGATATTGATCGTCTTAGCCATATCTATATTCCTCGTTTCTTAATGATTTACTGTCTTAATTTTGCCAAGGCTGCAGCTTCCATTTCCACAACCTCCTGCTGGGTAAGCCCCAGTTTTCTTGCCACCTGAGCGGTGTCCTCCGGCAAGCCGCCCTCTAAGCCGTAGCGCATGGTCAGAAGTTTTGCCGAGGTTTCGTCCAATCGGCACAAAAGCTCCGCGATCCGCTGGCGCATCTGGAAATAGGCTGTGTCCTCCACTGCCTGATCCTCTTCCTGAGGCAGTTCCTCCGGCTCCGGAGTTTTCACTCTTTGCAACACTCTTGCATTTTCCAGCATAGATGCCACCGTTTCTACTGCCTCAAGCTCCATATGCATCGCCTGGGCAATCTCTTCTCTGGTGGGGTTTCTGCCAAGATCTACCAGCAGTTTTTCGTCCACTGCCCGGTAATCCTCCATAGCCTGCCGCAGCATTTGGCCTACACCGCTCTGCCGGGCCTGCAGGGTAACCACCCCATTCAAATGCTGCTGCATCCACCAATTGCAATGGGCAAGATAGTCACCGCCTGCATAATTTTGCACCGCTTCCCACAGTCCCAAATTTGCTTCTTGGATCAGATCCAGCAGAAGCACACCTTTTCCCACATATGCAAAGGCCAGCGCCACCGCCTGTCCCAGCATGGCTTCTACCTGCACGTCCATGGGGCCATTGGGATCCGGAGCTTCTCCTGTAAACAAAGCCACTTCCTGTAAGTATAGCTTAAGTGGATCGTTTTCCTCCAGCTGTTCCTGCAGCTGTGCTACAGAGTCGGCCTTCGCCTCCATCTGCAGACGTGTGGCGCTTTGCCCTAAGTTAGACACTTTGGGAAG
>JAZRCU010000006.1:0-1868 GCA_045659965.1 Faecousia sp. | reverse complement strand
ATGGATGCTTTGGAGGGTCATGTGGCGGCCTTGCAAAAGCGCTACCTGCGGCAAGCAAAAGCTGTGGAAACGGGCTTACAGGAACTAAGTCGGTTAGAAAAGGAAAACTGCCAAAATCCTGACTTGCCGGCGGGGGTTTTTGGAAAGCTATTAGGAGAGCTTTTCTATCTGGAAGAGGATATTTGGAAGCCTTACTTGCAGCAGATCGGCTGCGCTTTGGGGCGGTTTATCTATCTGGCGGACGCTTTGGTAGATCAGCCCAAGGACAAAAAGAAGGGCAATTACAACCCCTTTGGGGATAAAAATATAACCCCGGCACAGGCAGAGGAAATTCTCATTTTGGAAATGAGCCGCTGCACCGAATGCTATGAAAAGCTGCCTCTGGTGCAGGATAAAAAGATACTCGATAACATTTTATATAGCGGCATATGGCTGCAGTATGGACAGAAGAAGGGAGGTCGGTCGCATGGGGCTTGATCCGTATCAGGTGTTAGGCGTCAGCCGCAATGCCAGCGATGAGGAAATTAAACAGGCATACAGACGCTTGGCGAAAAAATATCACCCGGACCGCAATCCCGGGGACGCTGAGGCGGCAAAAAAGATGCAGCAGGTGAACGCGGCCTATGAGGCCATCAAAAATCCTGCCAGCCAGACCCAGCAAGGAGGCTATGGGGGCTACAATCCCTACGGCAGCTATGACCCCTTTGGAGGCTTTGGTGGGGGCTATGGGCACACAGGGAGCACGCAGCCGGATTATCTCACCGCTGCTTATAAATATATTGTATACGGACGCTTCCATGAGGCCTTGCAGGTGTTAAACCAGACTAGGGAGCGTAGCGCCAGATGGTATTATCTGTCTGCTCTGGCCAACGATGGCCTTGGCAACCGAATCACCGCCATGGAGCATATCCGCACGGCAGTGAGTATGGAGCCGGGCAATATGGAATATCTGGAAGCCCTGAGAAGAATGGAGCATGGCGGCAGCGCCTACCGCCGCTATGCAGAGGGCTTTGGTGGCATCCATGTGCGTCCCGGTATTTGGTCGCTGTGCCTGTGCTACCTAGCACAATTGTTTTGTTGTAGGGGCTATATCTGTTGTTGACACAGAGTATTTCCTATGTTATATTGACAAAGACAACCGAATAAGGAACTCGTGGCGGCCTTGGCGCAGAAAAAGCCTTGGCTGCTGAACAAGATAATGGGGTGCAAATCCCCAACGGTACCGCCGCTGTAAGCGTTTATACAAGACCTGTAGGTGAAAACCGGCCACTGGGCAACTGGGAAGGCTGGGTCTTGGGCAGGGTGCAACCTACCTGCCAGACGCAAGTCAGAAGACCTACGAGATCTGTTATTTGCTCTGCTGACGCGTTATCGGCGGGGTCGTTGTTGCACAAACACGGCTGCGACACGAAAGAATGCTATTCTTTTGTGGCGCAGTATTTTTTTATGTTCGGAGGAAACAAAAATGAAAAAAATCTTAGCAGTAGTAGTTAGTGTATTGATGCTTTTAAGCCTCTTTGGCTGCGGCAGACAGACCGTAGAGGGGCAAAAGGCCTTTACCTTGGTGGTGGTCCATAGTGACGGCAGCGAAAAGGAATTTACCTACAATACAAATGAAGAATTTTTAGGCGCAGTGCTCCAGGCAGAGGGTATGATTACAGGCTCACAAGGCCCTTACGGCATGATGATCGAGTCTGTAGACGGAGAGAAAGCCGTGTATGAAACCGACGGCGCTTACTGGGGCTTATTTGAAGGCGAAGAATATGCCCTGCAGGGCATTGATAAGACGCCTATTACAGATGGCGGGGTATACAAGCTTGTGTACACAAAGGGATAAGGGGTTAAATATCCGGCAGATCGCTCTGTTT
>JAZRCU010000005.1:0-8668 GCA_045659965.1 Faecousia sp. | reverse complement strand
CTGCCTCCGGTAATCACAACGTTTGCCATACGCAATCTCCTTAGTAAAAAAGCTGCTGCAAAGCGCAGCAGCCAGATATGTATTATCTTCTTCTGCTCTTCGTCCGATGGTCAGAATACTGACGGATAGAAGAGATCTTACTGTCAGACTCTGTCATAAAGGCCTTCAGCTTCTCTTCGAACAGCTGATCGGCAGTTTTCGGCGCAGGGGGTGGCGTGGGCGCAGCGCTGCGAGCAGGTCTTTCTACAGGGGCAGAATTCCGACGGAAGCCCTGCTGAGCATTTTCCCGCTGGGGTTTTGCCTCCAGCCGCTTGATGGACAGGTTGGTCTTGCCATTTTCCAAGCTGATGACCATAACCTTTACATCCTGACCCTCAGTCAGATGCTGGCGAATATCGCTGACATAGGTATTTGCCACTTCAGAGATATGTACCAGACCGGTCTTATTATCCGGCAGGGAGATAAATGCACCGAAGTTGGTGATAGATTTTACTTTTCCTTCTAAAACTGCGCCTACGGTTAAATCCATGGTGTTTATTGCTTCCTCCAAAAATTATTCCTCCGGCAGAAAAATCACCGTGTCCGGATCTACAAGACCAAACCACTTTTCTGCCAATCGCTTAATTGCTGCAACTGTGCCCAACTCCTGAATCTGCTGATCCAGCTCTTCCTTTGCCTGTTCGGCGTCCAGCGCCTGCTGCTGCAGCAGCCGGAATTGCTCCTTTTCCTGACGGATCTCACTTCCTAAAAACAGCAATGCCAAGGTAGCCACCACCAAAGTGACCAGAACAACAGTTTTTAGCAATTTGGAGCTGCGGCCATAGACCAAGCGCACATAGCGGAACGGATTTTGCATCTTACCCATACGGTCTCCTCCGTAGCTTCTTTTTCTTGGGTCTATTCTAACTGTTTTTTTCATAGTTGCCAAGAGAAAAATGCAAGAATTTTTCCCTTTTTTAAAAATTTTTCTGATTTTGCACAGAAAATCCCGGCCAATGCCAAATAGAAACCGCCAAAATCCACGAAAAACCGGGGCAAGCAGACGCCCCAAAGTGATCACAAACAGCCATATCCCCACCCCCAGACACACCGTATCCCCCAGCCGCAGGTCTGCCTGACAGATGGCAAAGCTCAGATACAGCCATCCATAGAAGGCAAAGGGGACAAACAGCAGATCAGACAAGGCCGTAAATTTGGGGCGCAGAGGGCGCAAAAAACAATACACCGCCCCCAGCCCATACCCCAGAGCCAGCGCCCAAAGCAGCCGATACAGATCGGTGGCCGGACTGGTCATTTAAAAAGCCTGCCCCACAAAGACCCGGCTGGCCGGGGATCGTCATATAATAGGGCTGCGATCTTTCCCTCCACCGCCACCTGCCCGCCCTCCAAGGATAAATTCTTCAGCTGCAGCTGCTCCCCTTGGATCTCCAATGTTCCAAGCTCCGTGTGTAAAATCACCGCCGTATCGTCAAAGCTTACCACCTCGGTCACCCCGGTCATGGTCAGCTGGTTTCGCTCAGTCAGCACAAGCTTATGGGGAAATTGCATCTGGGTCATGTCCATCACCTCCCTAAAGCCTATGCATCAGCCACCTGAGAATTGACTTTCCCACCGGGAAAAGTTATACTGAATATAAACAACCAAACAGAAAGGGATTGCTATGTTATTTGATACCCATGCCCACATCAATGACCCGGTGTTCGACGAGGACCGCCACGAACTGCTGATGGGCTTAAAAGAGCAGCAGGTACAATATGTGATGAACCCCGGCTGCAGTCTGGAAAACTCCCGGCAAGCGGTGGAACTTTCCAACACCTATGATTTTATGTATGCCGCCGTTGGCACTCACCCGGACACCGCAGACGAAGTTAACGAAGAAGTGATCGAAGCTTACCGCCAGATGTGCAAGGATAACAAAAAGGTTATGGCCATTGGCGAGATCGGTCTGGATTACTATTATGAAACCATCCCCAGAGAGATCCAGAAGCAGGCCTTCCGGCTGCAGATGGAGCTGGCACGGGAAGTGAAGCTTCCTGTGATCATCCATGAGCGCAATGCCCACGATGACGGCATGCGGATGGTGAAGGAATTTAAAGATATCACCGGTGTGTTTCATTGTTACTCCGGCTCTGCGGAAATGGCCCGGCAGCTGGTGGATATGGGCTGGTACATCGGCTTTACCGGTGTGCTGACCTTTAAAAATGCCAGAAAAGCCGTAGAAACCGCCAGCTCCATCCCCTTAGACCGGATCGTGCTGGAAACCGACTGCCCCTTCATGGCCCCCGAGCCCTTCCGGGGCAAGCGTAACCACCCGGGGTATTTGTACCGGATGGCAGAGCAGTTAGCCGAGATCCGGGGACTTTCTGTGGAGGAAGTCCACGAAATCACCACCCAAAACGCCCTCCGGCTCTACCGCATCCAGCCGGAATAACTCTGTTTCCAATTTTCACAAATGCTGGTTGACATCGCCCCAGAATAATGATATATTCTAATCAGTATGCAAATACCGATTATGCGAACGGTACGCAATTTATGAACATAAGGAGAGAGAAAATTATGGATATGACTTTGGAATCTTGCCGTAAGTTTGTGGAAGTTCTGGCTTCCGATGCACCCGCTCCCGGCGGCGGTGGCGCAGCTGCTCTGGTTGGCGCTATCGGTACTGCTCTGGGCAACATGGTGGGCTCTTTGACTGTTGGCAAGAAGAAATACGCTGAGGTCGAGGCTGAGATCATCGACTTAAAGGCAAAGTGCGACGCTTTGCAGACTGAGCTACTCAATCAGGTAGAAGCTGACGAGGTCAACTTCCTGCCTCTGGCTAAGGCCTACGGCATCCCCAAGGATGATCCCAACCGGGATAAGGTGATGGAAGAAGCTACCATCATCGCCTGCTCCACCCCCATGACCATCATGGAGCTGTGCTGCCAGGCTATCGAGTACATCGCTGTGTTTGCAGAAAAGGGCTCCCGTCTGGCAGTTTCCGATGCCGGCTGCGGCGCTGTTTGCTGCAAGGCTGCTCTGCAGGCTGCTTCCTTGAATGTGTTTATCAACACCAAGAGCCTGAAAAACCGCGAGGTTGCTGAGCAGATGAACAAGAAGGCCAACGATATGCTCTGTAAGTACGGCGCAATGGCTGACGAAATTTTCAACACCGTTAAGGCTGGCTTCGGTCAGTAAAAATCAGGAGGAAAGAAACATGGCTAAGTTACTGTTAGGTAAAGAAGTAAACGAGGCACTGGTAGCTGCTCTGCAGACTCGTACCGCTGCCCTGAAGGAAAAGGGCGTACAGCCCACTCTGGGTATCATCCGTCTGGGTGAGAACCCCTCCGACCTGTCCTACGAAAAGGGCGCTACCAAGCGCGCTGAAGAAGTAGGCGTTGCTGTTAAGAACTACATCCTGCCCGAGGATGCTTCCAAGGAAGATGTACTGAAGGTGATCGACGAGGTCAACGCTGACGACTCCGTTCACGGTGTTCTGATGTTCCGTCCTCTGCCCAAGCACCTGAAGAACGATCAGGACGAGATCTGCAACCGTCTGGCACCCCGCAAGGACGTTGACTCCATGACTCACATGTCCAATGCCGGTGTGTTCGAAGGTCAGGATCTGGGCTATGCTCCCTGCACTCCCGCAGCTTGTATGGAAATTCTGGATCACTACGGCATCGACTGCAAGGGCAAGAACGCTGTTGTCATCGGCCGCAGCTTGGTCGTTGGTAAGCCTGCTGCTATGATGCTGATGGCTAAGAATGCCACCGTCACCATCTGCCACACCCGTACTGTGAACACCGCTGAGATCTGCAAGAATGCTGACATCATCATTTCTGCAGCCGGTGTGCTCAACAGCCTGACCCGCGACTTTGTCCGTGAGGGCCAGATCGTCATCGACGTTTCCATGAACTGGAATCCCGAGAAGATCACCTCCAAGGGCAAGGGCGGCATGTCCGGTGACTGCGTATTCGAAGAAGTCGAGCCCATCGTGGAAGCAATCACCCCCGTTCCCGGCGGTGTTGGCGCTGTTACCACCAGCGTGCTCATGAAGCATGTTGTGGAAGCTGCTGAGAAGATCTAAGCTTCAGAGAATCGAACACCGAAGCTTAAGTAAATACCCTCTTACATAACTGGCGAATTTGCGGAGTACCGCAAGGGAGTGTAAGAGTAAAATGCCGATCGCTTGGGCAGTCCGAACAAAAGCGTTGGACTGCCCAGATTTTATTTTAGAGGTGTCTATTATGAAGAAACTTAATCAACTGGAAGAAAGCAAATTTTTAAAGGTATTTTTCCTGTTCGTTTCCTTGGCGTTTTTGGTGGCTGCACCCTTTATGGCCGACAGAAACACCATGTTTTCCGGCCTGTGGCAGCTTATGTCCGGCACTTGTAAAATCTCCACCAACTACTTTGCCCAAGGCGGCTTTGCTGCTACCTTCCTGAATATGGGTCTTGTGGGTCTTATCTGCACCGGTCTTTGCTGTCTGCCCGGCGCAAAGCCCAACAATGTCACCACCTTGGGTGTGCTTTTGACCATCGGCTTTGGCGCATGGGGCATTAACCCTCTGAACATGATCCCCACGGTACTGGGCGTATGCCTGTACTGTCTGGTGAAGAAAGAGAAGCTGGGCGCTATGAGCAACGCTATGCTCTACTCCACAGGCATCGCCCCCCTGATCTCCGATCTTCTGTTCCGCTATCCCGGAGTTGAATATATCGGTTTTAACTGGGCCGGCACAGCGCTTGCTTTGTTTGTTGGTCTTGTGATCGGCTTTTTCCTGCCTGCAGGTCTTGCCCACGCTCCCAACATCCACAAAGGCTATGACCACTACTCCGCTGCCGTGCCCATCGGCATGACCGCCTTCTTCCTCCGGGCCGCCCTTTACAATGTGGTGCTGGGTTGGAAGTTAGGCGATCTGGGTCAGCTTTCCACTATGGCCGCTGCCGACGTGGTCAATCTGCCTGCCACCAACATTTTCTGCGCTACATTGTTTGCTTTGTGCATTGTCTGCGCCCTGTGCATGGGCTGCACCTTCAAAGACTACTGGAACTTGATGAAGGACTCCGGCCACGGTGTCAGCTTCACCACCAAGTACGGCAACGCCCCCTTCCTGATGAACGTGGGTGTATACGGCCTGATGATTATTGCCTATTTCAATCTGGCCGGTCTTTTGGACGGCAAGAATGTGTGGACCGGCATGACCTTCGGCATCGTATTTTGTATGCTGTGTACCTGTAACTCCGGCAGCCACCCCAGAAACGTGCTGCCCATTATGGCAGGCTACTTTGTCACAAGCCTTGTCTTTGGCTGGATCTTCCAGGGCGAGGGCGACTTTACATTGACCTTGGGCAATCAGTCCATCCTCATCGGTCTTTGCTACGCCAACGGCTTAAGCCCCATTGCCGGCAAGTACGGCTTTGGCTACGGCATGCTGGCAAGCTCCCTGCACTACCTGCTGGTAACTGCCGTTCCCGATATGCACGGTGGCTTCTGTCTGTATAACGGCGGCTTCACTGCAGCCCTGATCTGCCTGCTGTTCGTTCCTCAGCTGGAGCGTTTCTGCAAGACAAAAGAAGAGCGCAAAGCTTTAAAAGCTGCAAAATAAAACCTATCTGTTTTCCCATGCTCCCCGACGCTGTTTTGCGTCGGGGAGCATTTGCTTTATATGCACTTTTTTGTTGCGTATTGCTGTATTTTTTGGTATAATATATGGAAAATGATATAATTGGATGTGTTATGCTTTGAAATACGGAATTTGGAATGTAGGGCAGCCAAACTCACAGGCTGTCAACGCGCTGGTAAGTGCCGGATATCCGCCTTTGGTGGCAATGATTTTGGCAGCCCGGGGCAAGGAAACAGAAAAAGATGTAAAGGAATATATTGGTTGTGACGGCCATCTGCACGACCCGTATCTATTAAAGGATATGGACTTGGCCGCCGGCCGTGTAGGCCTTGCTATGGCCCGGGGAGAGAGAATTGCCGTCTTTGGCGATTACGATGTGGACGGCATCACCGCCACCTGCCTGTTGACTCTGTTTTTGCGTAGTCTGGGGGCAGATTGTATTCCCTATATCCCCGGTCGTCTGGAAGAAGGCTATGGTTTAAACCCCATCGCCATCCACCAGCTTCACGGACAGGGTGTTCAGCTGATCATCACAGTAGACTGCGGCATCACCGCCTTGGAAGAAGCCAAGCTTTGTAAGCAGCTGGGCATCGACCTTGTGATCACCGACCACCACGAATGCAAAGAAGAACTGCCGGAGGCTGTGGCCATTGTGGATGCCCACCGGAAAGACTGCCGGTATCCCCACACAGATCTGTCCGGTGTCGGCGTTGCCTTTAAGCTGGCAGCAGCCCTTTCCGGCAATCAGCAGACTGTACTGGATCAGTATGCCGATCTGGTGGCCTTAGGCACAGTTGCCGACGTTATGCCCCTGACAGGAGAAAACCGGGTGTTTGTGTCCCAAGGCTTAGAGCAGCTCAATCACACCAGCCGTCCCGGTATTGCGGCGCTGATGCAGCTTTGCGGCTGCGAAAACACAGCGCTGACCGCTAACTCCATCGGCTACACCCTTGCCCCCCGGATCAATGCTGCCGGACGCATGGGTCAGATCGACTTGGCGCTGCAGCTGCTTTTGACTCAAGAAAAAGACATCGCTGAAGAAATGGCTCATAGCCTGTGCGAATTAAACCGCAAGCGACAGGAAGTAGAGGCCCAGATCTATAAAGAGGCCGTATCCATGCTGCCTCAGGATGGGCAGTTGTCTGCCATCGTGCTGGCTAAAGAAAGCTGGCATCAAGGTGTTGTGGGTATCGTGGCCAGCCGTTTGGCAGAAGAATATAGCTGCCCAGCCTTCCTCATTTGCTTAGATGGGGACCATGGCAAGGCCAGCTCCCGCAGCCATGGCGGCTTTAATCTGTTCTCTGCTTTGCGGCAGCTATCTCATCTTTTGGAAAGCTATGGCGGCCATGAGCTGGCAGCCGGCTTTACCGTACATAAAGACAATATTCCTGCCTTCCGGGAAGCCGTCACGGCTCTGGCTGAGGAATTTTATCAGGAGGGTACTCCCCGTACCTGTCTGGAAGCAGACTGCCAGATCGAGCCCCAACTGCTGACGCTGCCGGCATTGGAAGCGCTGGATTGCATGGAGCCCTGTGGCAACGGCTGCCCCCGGCCTGTGGTAGTCGTACCCCGGATGCAGGTGGAAAACATTATGCACGTAGGCAATGGCCGCCATCTGCGGCTGCGGCTGCGTCGGGATCGGTTCAGCGTCAACGCCATCTGGTTTGGCGTCAACGCCAAGGCCGCTTCTTTGGAGCTGGGAGACGTGGTAGACGTCGCCTGCTATCCCCAGATCAACATTTTCCGCGACCAAAAATCTGTGCAGCTGGGCATTTTGGATATCCGGCCTTCCTGTAAGGCAGAGGTATCTGTCAGCTGGGCAGGCTATGTGGATTACTTGCAGGGCCGTATGACCCCGCAGCAAGCAGAAGCCCTGCTTCCTGACCGGGAGGAATTGGCGCTGGTTTGGCGGTATCTTTCCCAAAGACCCCAGACAGAAGAAACTGCCCATTGTCTGTGCCGAAAAATCGTCCGGTGGGCAGAAAAACCTATGAGCGTGGAGAAGCTTTTGCTCTGTCTGGATATTTTCCGGGACGTGGGTCTGTTGGAGATCTCCCGAAAAAAAGACGTATTTTTCATCACCGTCTGTCCGGTTGCAGGAAAGGCAGATCTGGAACAGAGCGTGACCATGCAGAATTTGCAGCAAATTAAGAGGATGTGACCATCAATGGAACGGTTTGAGGACCATTACCAAAAACTGATCGAGGCGCTGGATAAGCACCTGCCCGGCAAGGATACCGCCTTGGTGGAGCAGGCCATTACCTACGCCCAAAATAAACATAAAGACCAAAAACGAAAAGACGGCTCTCCCTATATCATCCACCCGCTGGCAGTAGGTGTGATCGTGCTGGAGATGGGTCTGGATCTGGATGCGGTGCTGGGTGCGATTTTGCACGACTGCATTGAAGATACCGATGCCACCTTTGACGAGATCGCTAAACTGTTCGGCCAGCCTGTGGCAGAATTGGTAGAGGGCGTTACCAAGCTGACCCGTGCCAATTTCTCCAGCTCCGAGGAGCAGCAGATGGAGAATTTGCGCAAGATGTTCATGGCTATGAGCCGGGACATCCGGGTGGTGCTGATCAAAAACGCCGACCGTCTGCATAATATGCGTACTATGCAGTATCAGTCTCCGGCAAAGCAGATCATCAAGTGCCGGGAGACTATGGATATCTATGCCCCCCTTGCCCACCGTCTTGGTATGCAAAAGATCAAGTGGGAGCTGGAAGATATCTCCCTGCGGTATCTGGACCCTGCCACCTATGCAGACATCATTGGCTACCTGAATGCCCACAAGGAGCAGGATGAAGCCTTCATGCGCACCATTCAGAGCCGGATCTCCGAGCGCCTGTCCGGCATGGGGATCCATAACAAGGCCTACGGACGCATCAAGCATGTGTACTCCATCTACCGCAAGATGAACACCCAGGGCAAGTCCATCGACGAGCTGTACGATATCTACGCCTTCCGGGTCATCGTGGAATCCATCCCCGATTGCTACAATGTGCTGGGCCATGTCCACGACCTGTTCAACCTGGTCCCCGGACGGTTCAAGGACT
>JAZRCU010000004.1:0-11722 GCA_045659965.1 Faecousia sp. | reverse complement strand
TGATACCCATAGTATTCCAGATCATATTCCCCGGTTTCCTCATTCCATGCATTGTAGAAATCACCATGGGTGTTTTCCGTTACAGAAACGGGAGAAAACTCCAGACTCACCAGAGGAGAGGGAGTAATGGTAACGGGAACTTCTGCAGTTCTACCCATCACATGAACTGTCATAGTGTAAGTGTTACCTGCTGTCCAGACCTCGCCATTACCCTGCATGCTTCCGCAGTTAAAGCTGTAGGTCTGACCCATATATTCAAAAGAACTACCGCTACCGGTCAGCACACTGCCGTCCAGCATCTGAGCTGTGTAATTGGTTTTTTCCAACAGGTCATAGATGGGATAATAGAAATATTCTACTTCATTGCCAGTTTCCTCATCGCAATAGCTACTTGTATAGCCCAGGCTATATTCCGTCACGTAAATCGGATCAAAATTCAAGCTGACCAGAGGATTGGGTGCAATGGTAACCGGCACTTCCACAGTTTTGCCCATTACAGAAACCGTCATGGTGTAGGTGTTGCCTGCAGTCCAGACCTCGCCATTGCCTTGCATGGTTTCATAAGCAAAATCGTAAGTCTGGCCCATATATTCAATAGAGCTAGAATTACCGGTCAGTACGCTGCCATCTGCCATCTGGGCCGTATAGGTTGTCTTAGTCATCAACTGCCAATCAGAATAATAGAAATATTCTTTCTCACTCTGCGTCTCATCATCCCAATAAGTGCTTGTATAGCCACATGTGTTTTCTGTAACTGTAATGGGATCAAGGGTCAGCTCTACCAGAGGGTTGGGCGCAATGGTGACCGGGATCTGGAACGTACGGCCCATGCAGGACACTTCCATGGTGTAGGTGTTGCCCGCTGTCCAAGGATTTTCAGGGGATTGCTCTGTATTGCCCCAAATGCCATAATACAGATCGTTATAGATAAATCCGCCATCGCGACCAGTGATCACCGTACCATCGCTAAAGGTAGCTGTAAACTCCTGGCCATATAAGAAGTAATTAGGCTCATAGTAATAGTAGCTTCCCTGATCACTTTCCTGCCACCAGCCATTGATGTTCTCGATCAGTTCCATAGACGTAAATTGCAGATCGACCAATGTGCTGTAGGTCAGCACCACCGCAATGGTGCCGACCCCATAATAATCGTAAGTATAGCTGATCACAAAGTAATAGGTCTGTCCGGCCGTCAAGGTATTATACACCAAGGTGTCGTTACCCAGATAATTGCCGGAGCGGCTCTCATTGAGGACATTGCCCTCTGCATCCTGCAGTACGACATCAATTACGCTGTCTACATCGGTATGCATGATATAAATGCCGTCCTGTTCCGGAGTGAAGGAAAAATAAGCTTTCTGCTCCACATCCGACATTCTTACGTCATCCCATACCCCTAAGGTAAGAGGGATTGCCGTTTCCGGAGAAAAGACTGCATCGGCAGGATTTTCTACCTCAGTTTCAATCTCCGGTAAGGTTTCGGTGACTTCCTGTTCTACCACAGGGGTTTCCACAGTCTGCTCCTGTGCGTTGACGCTGATGGGCATCATAGACAGGACCATGGAAACAGCCATCACTAGGGTTAGAAGCCGTTTGGTGTTTTCACTCATTGTGATCTACCTCCGTATTTCCGTTTTTCTTACACGCTTCACAGATGGGCAATTGACTCTGGGAATAGTAACCCATTTCGATCTGGGTACAATCGTCGCAAATCCCTTGTCCGCTCTGGACGCAATAAATGACTTGGTTAAGATTTTGGTGGGTAATAAACTGTTTGTTTACATTGGGTTTGTCCTTATACAGCTGCTCCACCGCTTGAGAGAATATTTTAGCCGCAGTGTTAGAGGGGCTCGCACCATGCCAGACCGCTAAGCTATAGCCGGGGGTCACACCCACAAACCAGTTGTCGGTGTAATCGTCGCCTGTGCCGGTCTTGCCGGCCACCTGAACATCGGCACATTTTGCCGCTGCGCCTGTGCCCTTTGCGGACACCACCCCTTGCAGCAGCTTATTCATCACATCTGCTGTGGCCGGGCTTAGCACCTGCTTCGGTTTATCTCTTCGCAGATACACCGTTTCGCCCTTCCCATCAGTAATTTCTGTTACCGCTTGAGGAGCAAGGTAGCTGCCGCCATTGGCGAAGATTTGATAGTAACCGGCCATTTCAATGGGAGTCACTCCGGTTTCCAAATAGCCAAGGGCGATGTTACCGATCACTTCCTCTTCCGAGTAGTTTTCTACTACGTAGGTCTCCTCCGTCAGAGGGATCTGGAAGTTGGTTTTCAGAAAATCCATGGATGTGGTAACACCCAGTTCCTTCAAGCAATGGACTGCAATGGTGTTTAAGGATTTTGCAATTGCCGTACACACCGGGACATTTTCATAAGAATAGGTCTTGGAGTCATTGGCCGGCCAATCCTGCTTTTGTCCATCCTCGCCCTCTAATTGCTTATAGGGGGCATCTTGATAAATTTTTGACCAGTTTGCCACATTCTGCTCCACCGCCGGTGCATATACGCTCAAGGGTTTGAAGGTGGAGTAGGGAGATGTCCGGTCCGTAACATAATTGCCGGTGGGGCTACTATGAACTGCCAGAAGATTTCCCTGTAAGTCCGTCAGTGCCAAGCCATATTCCAGCTTTTGTTCTGTCACGCTTTCTTGCAAAGCCGCAAAGGCATCTTCACGGAAAGCTGTGTGAATGGTGTAGCCTTCTTTAAGCATCAGATCCAAGGCTTCTTGCTCAGAGCAAGCGTTTTCCTTAGCCAGAAGCTGGCTTGCTTCTGTCAGCGCCACTTCCAAGTATGCCCAATAGTCCTCGGAGAGAATATCCTCCATAGTCTTGGCGAACACCAAGGACTCTCCCCTGTTATCCACAATAGACACGCCCTTCACATCTGCAAAAGGCTTTTCCTTGGCGCTGGAAAATACAATTGCCAAAGCTGCGGCAAGGATCACCGGGATCAAAATGCCGATAATGAGGTAGTTCTTTTTCTTCTTGCTCATTTGCTACCTCCCATCATCTGAATTTGCTGCTGCAATTCTAGGGACAACTCTGTCACCGGCTGATCAGCAATCAGCTTGCCC
This sequence comes from Faecousia sp., assembly GCA_045659965.1. GTDB lineage: Bacteria > Bacillota > Clostridia > Oscillospirales > Oscillospiraceae > Faecousia. Next base: position 8,638 of record JAZRCU010000004.1, on the reverse strand, counting down.
AAGGGACTCAGCCGCTGGGCATTGGCTGCAAGCATTTTTTGCGTTTGCAGCAGCTGCTCCATACAGAACTCTGCGCTCTTGGTATCTCCTGCTTTGCCATACAGTTCAATACCGGTCAAAAGCATTTGGCAATACTGCTCGTATTCCCTTGCTTCAAAGGGATTACGCGCAAATACCGCCTGCTGATTTTGGATCAAGGATGTAAAATCACCCTTGGAATAACTGTATTTTGCCTTAACGGTATAAGGGGCAAAGTATTGGGTGTTGTAGGACAGAATCTCATCGGCAATCTCATTGGCCCGGGTAAGATCAGTTTCCTGCTCCAACATAGATAGCTTGTTTCTTGTGTTAAAGCCGTACATCCCGTCGGATGCCTGCCAGTGACCCAGATGGGATACCAGCAGCGCCGCGCCCATATACAAGCTGACCGCCGCGGTGCAAATCAAAGCCGCTTTCCCTAAGGTTTTTACTGCCACCTTGTGGGTTTTCGCCTCCGGCTGCTCCAACAGTAACAGCAGCACAAAGAACATGCCGACCATTTGCAGATCAAAATCAAACAGGCTATGCAGGCAAAGGGCCGCTGCCACCAGCTTATCCGCTGCAGATATTTTCTTTTGGAAGAAATAGGAAACCACCGCTGCAATAAATACCAAGCCGGGAATCCAGCCGATATCCAACAGCAGCTGGAAAAAGTCATTATGAATGTAGGCAACAGAGTACACGCCGGTCTGGACGCTGCCCTGTATGTAATAATAGCCCATGTAGCCTAAGCCGAAGGGATGCTTTAATAGTAGCGGCAAGGCATCCACGATATAAAGAATTCTGCCTACGAAGGTACTCTCTGTCAAAGAGATGGTCAAATACCGATTGATTACGGGATTTCCGGCAAGAGCCAAAAGTCCCAGCACCAGAACAGCAATTCCGGCACCAGCCAGCAGTGCCACTCTTCCCTTCTTGGGGAACAAAACCAGCAGCATGGCAAAATTCAGGGCCAAAAACAGCACAAATACTGTACGGCTGCCGGTGTAAAGCAGACCTGCCACCAGCAAGCAAAGGGTTAAATAATCATACCAGATTTTTTGCTCTTTCTTTAAAAGCAAAAGCTCACACACCAGCAGAAAAACCGCAAAGGCGTTGGGGTACTGGAAAAATCCGGCTAATCGGTCTGCTACAGAGAACCAATCCCGAAAGGCCGGGATCTGCATCCCTATGGCACTTACCACGGCCATGATGGCGCCCACATAGGGCAGCATCTGCAGAGCGTAGCTTTTCCCGTTCTCTTGCCATTTAAGCAGCATGAATAAGAGCAAAGGCAAAAATTTCATAAAGCCAATAAATGCCATACCCCTATCTACCGCCCAAAAGCAGGTAAGACCGTAACCAACCACAATCAGGATCACAGATACAGACAATAGATCCTGCTTTATTACAATGGTTTTTGCCTTCCAGATATTGCGCAATAAACATATGCTTAAGATCACGGAAAGCAGGCAGGAAATATGTTCATGAAAGCTTCCCACCATTACCAGAGCCAAGAGGGCAACCAGATCAGAAATATTCAATTTTTGCACTTTTTTAACCTGCATAGACACCTCTCCTTATACCTTATAAGTATACGAAATTCGCGAGAGAAAGTCAATGGTGGACATATGTTTTTCTGCCGAAAACATTGCATTTTTTACCTCTTTTTTTACCGTCCTTTGAAAGACGCAAAAAATCCCCCGAAGGCCGTAGCCTTCGGGGGTATTTGATGAGGAATAGTGTTTGGCTTAGCCCTTAACAGAGCCAACCATAACGCCGCCCTTAAAGTACTTCTGGACAACAAAGTATGCCAGAATGGGAGGCACGGAAGAAATGAGGATCAGTGCGTAGCGGACATTCTCCAAACCGGAGTTTGCCTGATGTGAACCAACGGCACTGGTCGTATCAATCTTGCTTGCTGCAGATGCTGCGGTCATAATGGGACGCAGGACCAGCTGCAGAGGATACAGTTCTGCATTACGCAGATACAGCATGGAGGTGAAGTACTCGTTCCACTGACCTACGATACAGTACAGGACCAGAACGGACAAGGTAGCCTTAGCCAGAGGCAGGGCGATCTTGATACAGGACTGGAAGTGGTTTGCACCGTCGATCATAGCAGAGTCGAACAGCTCACCGGGGATAGAAGTCTGGAAGCAGGTTCTCAGCATCAGAATGTGAGAAACGCTGACAGAGCCAGAGATCAAAACAGCCCAAATGTTATCGAACAGGCCCAGATTACACTTCAGCAAGAAGCTGGGGATCAGACCTGCGCTGACACGGGTGGACATGTAGAAGATCATGGTGTACATGCTTCTGCCCTGGAAAGTCTTTCTGGACAGGGGGTATGCAACCAAGATAGTCATGGTCATCTGCAGCAGCACGTCACAAATGGTGTAGAACACAGAGTTACGGTAGCCGATCCAGACCTGACGGTAGTTCATAACGAACTCATAAGCCTCCAAGGATGCATCCACAGGCCACAGCAGGACCTTACCAGCTTCCAATGCGGTAGAGCTGGAGAAGGAGCAGGAGGTAACATAGATACAGGGATAGCCAACAATGATAATGATGGCAATCAGAATGAGTGCGGTGATCAGGTTCAGAATCTTATCGCCGGTGGTATCCTGAATCCTTGTGCTTTTGATATTTTTAGCCATTGTTCCCGCCTCCTTCTTAGAATAGACCCAGCTCGTTGTCGGACAGCGCATTGGTGATTGCGTTGACCAAGAAGACCAGAGCCATATTGATAACAGAGTTCAAAAGACCAATAGCGGTACCGAAGGACATATTGTTCTTGGCAATACCCTGCTTATACACATAGGTAGAAATAATTTCCGAAACGTCGATGTTCATGCTGTTCTGCATCAGATAAGCCTTCTGATAGCCAACGCTCATGATAGAGCCGAAACGCATGATCAGCATCAGACAGATGGTGGGCAGAATGGTGGGCAGGTCAATGCTCCAAACACGGCGCAGACGGCTTGCACCATCCAGCTTTGCAGCCTCATGCAGCTCATCCGGCACACCGGACAGTGCAGAAACGTACAGGATTGCGCTCCAACCTGCAGACTGCCAGATACCGGACCAGACATACAGATGACGGAAAGCATCCTTACTACCGCGGATATCGGTATAATTGACAGTATCCATCATGCGGTAAATCGCACCCAACAAACCGGAAATAGGATCCAAAACGGTATTCAGAATACCAACCATAACCACCAAGGAAATAAAGTGGGGGATATAGGAGACATTCTGTGCAACCTTCTTCAGCTTCTTGCCGGTGTTTACGTGGATGATCAGTGCCAAAATAATGGGAATAGGGAAACCAACAGCAATCTGATATAAGGAAATTGCAATGGTATTCCAAACCAGCTGGGGCCACAGATAGTAGTCAAAGAACTTGATAAAGTGCTTCAGGCCAACCCAATGGCTGCCCAAAATACCCAGCTTGGGAGAGTAATCTTTAAATGCGATCTGCAGACCGTACAAAGGAGCGTAGCTAAACAGGATCAAATAGGCCAAAGGCGCAAAGATCATCAAATGCAGCTGCCAATTCTTCTTAAACACGATCCAAAACCGCTGCAAGGGTGTCTTATCCCGCAAAGTGCTGGGAATAAGGACAGAAGATTTGCTCATTCGATTCATTCCTTTCGTGGAAGTAAAATTCACGCGAGCCGGGTGAAATGCCTTCACCCGGCTGCGTTTTTGCTATTGTCGGATTCTAGTTTATCTGAGAATCAAACGAGATCACTTGGTCTGACGCTCCAAGATCTTGTTCATCAGAGCCTGGTAGTCGTACATGCCCATCTCTTCCATCTTGCTGACGAACTCAGCCCAGTGTGCATCGTTGTTGATGTCACGGCCGCCGGTACCGGTGATGAACTCGGTCTCAGCCTTAGCGCCCAGGTCGTAGATGTTGGTACGGATCATTTCGTACTCATCTGCTTCCTCAGCAGTGGTCTGCAGAACAGGAGCAATGAACTCGGGGTTGTTAGCCTCAGCAGCCTCGTTGAACATCTTGCGCTGCTCAGCGTGCCACAGGTTCTTGTCCTTTTCCCACTGGCTCATGCCTTCAGCGATCTGTGCAGACTCACCTTCAGCGTAGTAGTTGACAGTACATGCAACCTTGGTCCAGTTCTGAGCGTTCTGAGTGCCCAGGGGGTCAGAGATCAGCTTGTATTCTGCGGGGATGCCGTAAGCAGACATTGCGCCCTCATCGGGTTCGTCCCAGTTTACACCCTTCTCGCCGTAACGGATACGCCAGGAACCTTCCTGAGAGAACATCTTCATCAGAACTTCGAAAGCCTTGTCGGGGTAATCACAGTCAGTGGTGATGAAGTTAGCCAGGTTGAAGCCGTAGTCATTAGAAACAGCACAGCCCCAAGTGGGCAGAGCCTCATACTTGTAGACCAGATCGCTCTCTCTCTGGACGTGGATGGTCAGGTGACCTGCGAAGATGCCGCAAATAGGCACGCCGGTGGAGGGAGTGGTGATGCTCTTGCACTTGTCGCTGGAGGTGGTCCAGACAACGTCGCCAATCAGGCCTTCCTTGTACAGCTTGTTAACGAACTTCAGAGCCTCACGGTACTGATCCTGAACGTAAACGAACTCCAGCTGGCCATCGCCATTGTAGTCCTGCCAACGGTGATCATCGTTGTAGTACAGGAACAGGTTGATGATCCAGTCAACGATTCTACAGCCAGCATCAGCCTTTTGAGTGCCAAACAGGGGGATTTCGTCATCGGTGTTGCCGTTGCCGGTGCAGTCAGTGTTCTTGAAAGCAACCAGAACTTCGTACAGCTCATCGGTGTTGGTGGGCTTATCCAGACCAACCTTGTCCAACCACTCGGTGTTGATCCACAGCTGATACTTCATGGAGTCGGTGGGAGAGTACTCGATGGTGGGCAGGCCGTAGATGTTGCCATCATAGGGGCTGCGCATACGACGCAGGAAGTTAGCCTGCTCTTCTTCATTGAACAGACCCATACGATCCCAGAACACCTTAGCCATGCCATCGGGATCTTCTTCCAGATAGGTGGACATGTTTACAAAGTAGCCGTCACGGCCGTAAGTAGAAGCAACCTCATTACCCAGGTTGATGCCCCACAGAACGTCAGGCAGCTCCTGACGGGCAGCAACGGTGGTAGAGATCTGGGTAGCAACGTCAGTGCCGCCGGGGTGGGGCAGGAACTTCAGCTCTACATTACATTCCTCTTCCAGCCACTTGGTCAGAGCGTTCTCTTCCCAAGATACAACTGTTGCGGATTCAGCAACGCCGAATGTCAAGGTAACCTTGCCATCAGCGCCTACGCTAGGCTTTTCTTCCTTGCCACCGCCGCCGCAGCCGGCGCACAGGCTCAGGACAACAGTCAAAGCCAACAAAATAGATACTAATTTCTTCACGTTTTTTCCTCCTCATGATTTCATATGTCCGGGGCGCAAATACCCCTATTACATACTAACGATATACGACCCGACTTTCCCGGAATTCCCAAAAAAAGCCGCAATTCGCCTATCTGCTTGGTACTAAGTTTACCATACTTTTACTGCAAATACAAGATAACGAAAATCACAAAAATTCGCTTTAAATTTCAGCACAATGCACAAATTTTGGTTATTTTGCACAAAATACCCAGCCTCGACCCCGAAAACAGCCAGTTTCACATAGACTTTGTCCTATGGTTTTTGTTCATTTTTTACAGTTTGCAAAGAAAACGCCGCCTCCAAAGAAGCGGCGTTTTATAGAGAACTTATGATCAGATTACGATGCCGGCCTTATCCAAGATGGTAGGCACGTTCTTTTCTGCACCGATGGCCATGATATGTACACCATCGCACAGCTTCTCGTCACGGATCTTAGCCACCATTTCAGCAGCCATTTCAATGCCCAGCTGACCGGGCAGACCCTTGACACCCTTGGCCTTGCCTTCTTCAGCAGCGGCAGCCAGACGGTCGATCATGCTCTGGGGCACATCAATGCCGGGAACATTCTCGTTCATATACTTTGCCATGCCTGCGCTCTTGAGAGGAATGATACCAGCCATGATGTGGGTCTTGATACCGGCCTTGTCCACCATCTCCAGGAAGCGCTTGAACACATCCAGGTCAAAAATGCCCTGGGTCTGTACGTACATAGCGCCTGCCTCTACCTTCTGGCGCAGCTTGTTGACCTGCAGGAATACAGGCTCATAAACAGGGGTCACGGAAGCGCCCTTGTAGAAGCTGGGTGCGCCGCCAGCAATCTCGTTGCCGCCGCAGTCACAGCCGGTCTTTTCCATTTCAGAGAGCATCCGCAGAATACCAACGGAGTCCAGATCATACACAGGCTTAGAGTCCTTGCAGTCACCAACAACAGGGTGGTCACCGGTCAGGGCCAGCATGGTGTCGATACCGAAACCGGCTGCTGCCAGCATATCGCCCATGATAGCCATACGGTTACGGTCACGGCCGGTGATCTGGATGATAGGCTCCACGCCAGCCTGCTTCAGCTTGATACACAGACCCAGACCGGAAGCCTTCAAGCTTGCAGACTGCATGTCTGTTACGTTTACGGCATGTACCTTACCCTTCAGAAGCTCAGCAGCTTCCATCTGCTCGGTAAAGTCATAACCTTTGGGGGGCGCCATTTCAGCGGTAACGCCAAACTTGCCGTTTTCCAGGGCTTCTTTCAATACGCTCATTACTTCTTCCCCCTTAAGCTAATGGTTCTGGGATATGCAACAGCGGCATAGCCCTTATCCTGACGGGTCTGCATCAGCTTCTCCAGCTGGTTGGTCTGCTGCAGACGCTCATAGATCTTGTTCCATGCGCAGTCATTTTCAGGATTGACTTCGCACTTGCCGTTCTTCTGGCCGCCGCAAGGGCCGTTGACCAGACTCTTGGCACACTGGGTGATGGGGCAGATTGCACCGGTCTGGCCCAGAACGCACTGACCGCAGAAGCGGCAAGCTTCTTCCCAAACGCCAAAGCGAACAGCCTCGCCTAAGTACATAGTGTCGTTGGAGGGGTAAACAGGGATGCTGCCGGCATTCTTGGCAACACACTGTACGCCATCGCCACAGGACATGCAAACAACACAATCAGGTGCTGCTGCAACCAGAGGCTTCATCTTGGCCTTAACGCCCAAGTTCATGCAGCAGTAATCTGCCACAGTGGTAGCAACAACCTTCTTACCGGCCTGCTCCAAAACCTTGGTCAACTCTGCGATCTGGGGCTCGCCGCCAGTCTGACAAGCGGTGGCGCAGCTGCCGCAGCCGATGATCGCTACAGTCTTAGCATCGCCCACCATGCCCATAACTTCTTCAATGGGTTTCTTTTGGGTAATAATCATTGCATGACATCTCCTTTATAGGGTAAATGTGAATTCCTATGCAATCATACTCTAAATCAGGGAAAAAATCAAGAGAGGATTGAGATAAAATGAATTATTTTGTTAAGATGCGTGTTAAAATGATAAAATATGTTAAATCCCTCCAACCCTATGGGATTTTATCTCATTTTGTCGAAGAAAAATCCTTGGCAGGAAAACATCTGCCCTTGACTGAGTTAGGAAAATGTGATAAGATGTGCAAGTCCTGCCGGCATGGTGGAATAGGCATATATCAGTGGACAGTTGATAGTGGAAAGTTGACAGTTATGGAACAGACGGTAGAGAGAAAGAGCTTTTTATTTGCTGTACGAATTGTAAAATTAGGCAAACACCTGACCACAAAGAAGAAAGAATATGTCCTTTCCAAGCAGCTCCTACGTTCAGGTACTAGCATAGGGGCCAATATCGCCGAGGCAGAAAAAGCCCAAAGTAAAGCAGATTTTATTGCAAAGATGAATATCGCACTAAAGGAAGCAGCAGAAACAAACTACTGGCTTCGTTTGTTGCATGCATCAGATTATCTAGACGAAACAGAGTTTGCGTCCATACACAGTGATTGTACAGAGTTGGAAAAAATGTTAACAGCCATTGTAAAATCTTCTAAACAATAGCTGTCCACTTTCCACTTTTCACTATCAACTGATATATACGCCGGCATGGTGGAATAGGTAGACACAAGGGACTTAAAATCCCTCGGAGTAAAATCCGTACCGGTTCGATTCCGGTTGCCGGCACCAAAAAGGGGAGAGGTTTTTACCTCTCCCCTTTTTGGCGCTACGGCTCGGAATCGAACCCATCTCAAATGCAAGTGTCCGGTGGACACTTGCTGAGACCAGTGGGCACACTGGTGTCTACCTCTATTTTCGCCTGTGGCGAAAATGTAAATCGATTCCGGTTGCCGCTACCCGTTTGGAACCGAACCCATCCTAGTGCACACCGTATTGCCGCAAACGGATACCGGCAACCATGCAAAATCCTCTTTTTGTTTTCTTTTTTTATCTTTTTGTTGGGATTTTCCATTCCCCCTTTGATCAAAAAATCAATAAAGTTATTGCCGCACAATTGCTTTTGTTCTTTTTTCTTCACCTTGGTGCTTTTTCATTGTTTGACATTGTTTTGATTCTTTTGTATAATCATAGCTATAAGAATCCCCGCTTACATCAAGGAGGAGTAATTTATGAGATACGGCACTACCATTGGTAAGAAGTTCTACGAAGACGGCACTATCAAGCACTACCCCGG
>JAZRCU010000003.1:0-2269 GCA_045659965.1 Faecousia sp. | reverse complement strand
ATAGGATTGGTGTAGTTAATGACCCAAGCCTGTGGGCAGTTCTTTTCTACAGCCCGGGCAATTTCCTGCATCATAGGAACAGTACGCAGGGCGCGCACGATACCGCCGGGTCCGGTGCTATCGCCTACGGACTGATAAATGCCGTATTTTTCGGGAAGATGGACATCGCTCTCCATTTCCTTAAATGTGCCGGGCAGGATGGAAATTACTACGAAATCAGCGCCGGACAGAGCTTCGTCCAAAGTGGGGACGGATTCATATTCCCAGTGAGATTTTGCACCTTCGGCATTGTTAAACTTATTGCCGATGATTGCATTATCCTCTGCGGCCTTCTGATCAATGTCATACAAAGCTACTTTGCCGCTGATGTCCGGTGCAGAGACCAGGTCACTCATAAGTCCCCAAGCCCAGCCCCTAGAACCTCCACCGATATAGGCAATTTTCAGATCTTTGCAGCTGTTATTTTCGTAATACATAATTTTTGTGCCTCCGTACGTATTTATGACAATAATATAATCAATTTTTTACCTAAATTCCTTAAAAATATTGCTATTGTAAAGGCGATTGCTTGAAATTATTGCTCTATTGGTATATAATGACCCCGGAGGTGATGCCAAATGTACAATCAAACCAGTTCTGCAGCTACAGCCGATACTGTTCATATGAATATTCGATATGATGGCGTCAGCCCTCAAAATAGTGATCATTATCATAAATCCTTTGAAGTGTACTATTTGAAAAAGGGTAGCTGTTGGTACTTTATTGACAAAAAGTCCTACCATTTGTCAGAGGGAGATATTGCGCTGATTCCTGTGGGCGTGATCCATAAGACCAATTACGATACCCACACCTCCTCTCGTATCGTCATCAATTGCCACAACAGTTGCATTCCTGCGTCCTGTCGTGAATTGATACAAAATATTCCCTATTTTGCCAAAAGCAGCGCCACAGCCCCTATTGTAGAGAAGCTTTTTGACAGAATGCAGCAAGAGTATCAAAATCCCGATGCATTTTCCAATGATGTCATTCTGGCGCTGCTTGCAGAATTATTTTTACTGATTGCTCGGGAGAGCGGTAAAGCCCGGGAAGAAAAGCCGGAAAGTCCCATTGTAGAAAAAGCGGTGGCTTATATACACACCCACTATATGCATATGGTAAGTCTGCAGGCTGTGGCGGAGCATTGTTTTGTAAGTCGATCCCATCTTTCTCGCATATTCAAGAAGGAAACCGGTTTTGGTTTTAATGAATACTTAAATCTATATAGGATGCGTAAAGCCAATGCGCTGCTGTCAGAGAATTCCAAAATACAAATTTCTCATCTGGCAATGCAGTGCGGTTTTAGTGACAGCAATTACTTTTCCAAGCAATACAAAAAGATATATGGCGTTTCTCCTATCAAAACAAGGCGGAGGGATAGACGATGTTTCAAACCATAACTCCTGAACAGGCAGGTATTGCTTCAGATCAGGTTTGCAAGTTTATTCATACATTAAATCGGCGGGGACTGGCGATGCACAGCGTCCTGTTAATGAAAGGTACAGATATTTTTGGCGAATTTTACTGGAAACCTTTTGATCAGCATCAAAACCATCGCATGTATTCCCAGACCAAGAGCTTGGTGGGTATTGCAGTAGGACTTTTGGAGGAGGATGGACTGGTTCGGCTGGACGATCCCATTTACATGTATTTTCCGGATAAATATGACAGAGAGCTGCCGCCATATCTGAAAGCACTGACAGTTCGTCAGATGCTGACGATGCAGACCACCGGCACAACGGATTCTTGGTTTCGAAGCCAGCAGACAGATCGGACAAGCGTGTATTTCGAAACAAATAAGGCGGATCATCCCGGGGGATTCCACTTTCGTTATGACAGTTCCGGCAGCCAGGTGCTATGCGCTCTGGTAGAACGACTGTCAGGAACAACGCTGTTTGATTTTTTGAATCAGCGGATCTTCCGGCATATGGGAACATTTCAAAATGCTACGATTTTAAAAACCAAAAATGATGATTCCTGGGGCGACTCAGCTATGTTGTGCACGACCCGTGATATGGCATCCTTTGGAAGATTCCTAATGAACGACGGCGTGTGGAATGGCAAGCGGTTGATGAATGCCAAGTACATTCAAGCGGCTACATCCCGTCAAGTGGATAATAACGAGACCGGTTTTGCCGGGATGTTTACCCAGGGCTACGGTTATCAGATCTGGATGGTGCCTGAGGGCTTTGCATTTAACGGTATGGGTGGCCAGTTGACTTTGTGTATTCCT
>JAZRCU010000002.1:0-6760 GCA_045659965.1 Faecousia sp. | reverse complement strand
CAAAAAAATACCGCACACCGAAGACTCGATGTGCGCTCTATCGAATCCTCATCTTCACGTTTGCCGCCGGATTTGGCACCACACAAAATGTAGGTTGCCGGGTTTCATCGGGCCGTTCCCTCCACCACTCTTGATAAGGCTTGTATGCAGTTCGTGTTTATTTTACTCATTTTCCCCCGAAAGTCAATAGTTTTTTCCGTTTTTTCTCAAAAAAGTTCACAATCAAACTATGGACTTTTCCACACAAAGCTGATATGATTACCATAAATCTTACTAAAGAGGGGATCTATTTGAAAAACCTACGAAATCGGTTCGAACGCTTCTGTTATCGCAATCGCCATAAAGGTATTCCGAACCTGATGTTATATGTGGTGATCGCCAATGTGATCGTGTATGCCCTAAGCATGTTCGACCAAAGCTATGTCTTATATTCTGCGCTGTGCTTTAACCGGACGCTTATTTTACAAGGACAAGTCTGGCGGCTGATCACCTTTGTATTTACCGGCGCATTTAGCTACGGCAATATCTTATATGTGCTGCTATTTTCCATTTGCTACTTCTCATTGGGCCGGGCCATCGAAAATATCTGGGGCACGTTCCGGTTTAATCTGTTCTATCTGACAGGAATTATACTGATGGATATCTTCTGTATGTTCATCCCCTGTCAGGCTGATCCTTACTATTTAAATCTCAGCCTGTTTTTAAGCTATGCCACCCTGTTCCCCAATGCCCACTTCCTTCTGTTCTTCTTTATCCCTGTGAAGGCATGGATCTTCGCGCTGCTGGATCTGGCACTGATCCTCTTTGGCGTGCTGACAGATGTTTTTCCTTACAATCTGTTTCCGCTGGTGGCCCTTGCAAACTATTTCCTGTTCTTTGGAAAAGATGTTTCCAACGTGATCCCTGTGGCTTGGCAGGTAAATCTCTCCCGGCTCTTCCGGAAGAAACCCAAAACCTCAACCGCTACCACCAAGCCCCCTATCCAATTCTCCGGCTCATATGAGTCTGCTACTGTCACAGTCAAAGCCCCTTACACCCATCAGTGTACTATCTGCGGCCGTACGGATCTGACAAACCCAGAATTGGAATTCCGGTACTGCTCCCGCTGCAGCGGCTACCACTGCTACTGTGAGGAACACATCAACAACCATACCCATATTGAATAAGAAAAACGGCTTATCGTAATGATAAGCCGTTATTTTAATTGTTCACGCTATGGTGGCAACCGGGGCTACTAGGCTCTAAAGGCAAGAATGTATATCCATTCTCCAAGCCCCATTGGATGATCCGCTCCACCGCATCAATGCTGAAGCCTTTAATGTCATGCTGCAAAACAATGGAGGTTTGACGCTTACTGACACCGTTGATCACATTGTAAAATACCTCATCAGCTGTGCTTGCGCCACCGGCATCATTGCTATCCACATTCCAGTCAAAATATTGGAAGCCATTGTCCACCACAGACTGGGTCAGTCTTGTCATGATTCCTTTATTGAAGCGGCTAATGGTGTTAGAGCTTCCTCCCGGGAATCGCAGCAATGTAGTCACCTGCCCGGTATAGGACTTGATAATATCCTGCATAGCATACAGGTCTTCGTAATAGGCATCTTCGCTGGCATAGATACTCTTGAAAGCATGGGTCTTTGTGTGGATCGCGATACTATGACCTTCCTCCGCAGCACGCTGGATGGTGCTAATAAAGGCAGTGTTTACCACAAAGAAGGTGGCCTTCACATCGTATTTTTTTAGAACATCCAAAAGCTCCGGTGTTCTGGGCCCCGGGCCATCATCAAAGGTCAGATAGATCACCTTTCCGTTTGGCACTACCACAGTAGGCGCTTCAATCGGCGTGCCGGGAGCCTCCTTTATAATAACCTTACGGCTAACCGACACCTTATTCTGAAAGCTATCTTCTACTGTATACACCAAAGTATACTCACCGGGCTTTAAGGAGTCCACAGAGCCGGACACCGTGACTTTATCCGTAATATCTCCGTCACAGTTATCCGTAGCGGTATAACCGGATTCGTGATATTGCTGTCCCTGCCCTAAGGTAATTGTTTCCTCACCATTTAGCGCCAACACCGGCGGCACAGGATCACTATAAACAATCGGCCGGGTAACACTGGTGAAGTTTCCGGAAGAGTCCGCAACGGTATAGGTCACTTCTTCCCGGGTCTCATACCGCAGCACTGCAGCGGTAATATCACCGTCATAGTTATCTAACGCCGTAAAGCCCTCTTCTTCATAAGTTTCATTGGGAAGTGTAAATTTCTCCGGGTCTGTTGTCAGTTGAATTTGGGGAGATTGGGTATCCACTACAGTCACATACCGATAAGCCGTTCCCACAGTATCTTCATACTGGGCAACATATCGCACAACATGGGTACCTATCTGGGTAAGATCTCCTTCTGTCTGGATCTGTACTTCTACAGGTTTTTCTGCCTTTTCAACCAGCGTACCGCTGACTGTGGCTACTGCTCCCGGCTCTTCATAAGCTGTGCCGTATTCCAACGTGATCTGCGCGTCTCCGTAAGGTTCCACCACAATGGTGTATTCATTGACGCAGACCAAAACTGTTACAATGCCTAAGATGATCAGACCCACCGACAACAAGCTGCCTGCGATCCATTTTAACACCAGTTGGGTTTTTGATCTCGCATTCATATCTCTTTGTTCCTGGGATTTAAATTATTTTACTCTTTCGTAAAGACACATTTCATATTCGATCCCATCTTCCTGTCCGGACTGCAGGATCTTTTCCAGTTTCCACTGGGGATCTGCATCCAAGTCCGGAAAATAGGTATCAGATTCAATGGTGCAATGCACTTTGGTAATATAGGCCTTCTGGCAATACGGCAGCAACTGCCGATAAATACTACCGCCACCGATTACCATAGCCCGAGGGGCAGACGCCGCCAGCTGGACTGCCTGTTCTATACTGTTACACACAGTAAAACCGGGCAGTTCCGGACAAGTTCTGCTCAGCACCACATTCTCTCTTCCGGGCAAAGGCTTCTTTCCGGGAAAGTCATCTACTGTCCGGCGTCCGGTGATCACCATAGCGCCCCGGGTAGTCTCCCGAAAAAACTTACGGTCAGCAGACAAGGCAACAGGCTGTGTACCATCCCGTCCAATGCCCCAGTCATCATAAACTGCTACGATCAGTTCCATACTCGCTCCTTAGATCGCCACAGGAATTTCGTGGGTAAAGGGATGGAACTGATAATCCTCCACCTGGAAGCTATCCTTGGTAAAGGCATAGAAATCTGTGATAGAGGGATCCAAAGTGACCTTAGGCGCAGGGAAGCCATCCTTTTCCAGCATTTCCCGTACAGCAGGAATATGGCGGTCATAAATATGGCAGTCTGCGATCACGTGTACCAGCCCACCGGCTTCCAAACCGGAGGCCTGTGCCATCATCTTCAGCAGCATCGCATACTGGCACACATTCCAGTTATTGGCAGTCAGCATATCCTGACTGCGCTGATTTAAAATAGCATTCAGGGTATTGCCGCTTACGTTAAAGGTCATGGAATAAGCACAAGGATACAAATTCATCTCGTGCAAATCGTCAAAATTATAGATGCTGGTAAGGATGCGCCGGGATGCAGGATTGTGCTTCAGGTCATACAGCACCCGGTCCACCTGGTCAAACATACCCTCTTTATACTGATGCTTTACACCCAGCTGATAGCCGTATGCCTTGCCAATGGTGCCGTCCTCGCCCTTCCATTGATCCCAGACATGGCTGCCCAACTCGCAAACCCGGTTGGACTTCTTCTGCCAGATCCACAGAAGCTCATCCAAAGCGCTGCGCCAGTATGTACGGCGCAGGGTCATCAGAGGAAATTCCTCTCGCAGATCATAACGATTTACTACGCCAAACTTCTTTACAGTATGTGCCGGTGTGCCGTCAGCCCAACGGGGGCGCACCTCCAGATCTGTGTCATAAAAACCGTTTTCCAAAATATCCAGGCACGTTGCCTTGTAGATTTCGTCTGCTCTGCTCATGGTATGACCTCCTTAGCGTTTTTATCGCTATTTATATTCCGTACAAGTATAACACAATTAAAATCAGAATTCCAGCACTTTCGATAAAAAACCGACAACCATTTTGGTTGTCGGTTTTTTATTACTGATAGTAATTGGATGTAAGCAGGAGATTGCTGACGCGGATAAAGGTCTGCACCTGCTGATCCATTTGCTTATAATCCGCTTCTGTCAATGTGATATTATTGGCATTTCTTAAGATCGTATTGCTGCCATTTTCATTCTTTTTGCACACGATCCCATCTGCGATCCAGCTGCCGTCAGGGAAATACACATAGCCGGGATAAGAAGCTGCGAAAGCATCCTGTCCCAAATAATCAAAGCTTCCGGAAAAGCCCAGCAAATTACACATGGTAGGCACAAAGTCCGCTGTACTGAGCACCTTGTCCACCTTCATGGAAGGGCCTTGATAGCTCCAAACAAAACAAGGTGTTTTTTCCAACAACAGCGCATCTGTTACATCGGAGTGGGCTAAAAGCTCCTCCATGTTTTTATAGCCATAGGTGTAATGGTCTGTAATGGCCAAAATCACGGTGTTCTCTAACTGCCCACGGTTTTCCAGTTCCTGCAAAAGCCGGGCGAACATATCGTCTACCAACTTTGCCTTCAGCCGGGCGCAGTCCTCTTCCTGGCTTCCGTATAAGCCTCTATATTGCGGATACTTCTTTAAAGCGTAGTGGCTTAGTACCTCATTATATTTATAGCTTAAATGGGCGGAGCGGGTAATGATAGTGTTAAAGGTCAAGCCATCCCGGAAAAACTCAGATGCCAGTTGTGCGTTATCAAAGAGCAAGCAATCGTCATACAGCAGATTTTCGTCCTGTTCATAATCTGCATAGCATTGGTACTTTTCATAGCCCATAGCCGGCTCAAAGGCCCCACGGCTATAAAAATCCGGGGTGTTATAGTGAAACACCTGTGCTTGATATCCTTCTGCCGTGGCCCGGGAGGCGATGGATTGATTAAAGTCATTGGTAACGTAATCAAACACATACTTTCCGTTTGTCGGCAGATAAATGCCTGTGTTGGCGCAAAATTCCGAATTGATCGTCCGGGCAGTGCCGTAGCCAGGGGTATAGAAATTGGTAAAGGTAATGCCCTCCCCCATAAGCCTGTAAAGAGTCGGAGTGTCCGCTGGGGTAATGAGCCAGTCATCCATGGATTCCATCAGCACCATCACCACATTTTTCCCAGCAAATATGCCCGTCATTTCATTGTCTGTTTGCTCCGGACGCTGGGCAAAATATTGGTCAATTTCCTCCGTCTGCGCAGATAGCTCCATCTGGTAAGCAGGGGTCAGCGGATAGATCCCATGTACCCAAAGATCCCGCCAGGTCAGCTGATAGATACCACAGATGTGATACACCTTTTTGGCATCATACATAGTATTGTAGGTAGCGCGCCATGAGGAAGATTGGGCATATTCAGACCGTGTGCCCCACACATCATTGTCGCGCATAAACACGATCTCCGGCATCACGAAGAGCATGACCACGCCCAAAGTTGCCGCTACGCCATACGCAATCCGTATCAGAAGCCTATTGTGGGTTTTAGGAAACTTCCAGATCACAAACACAGCAATTGCAATCAGCACTAGAGCGCCAATCCACCAAAACAAGGGAAAATCTCTCAAAACATCTCCGAGAAAAGCAGCGCCCTCTCCTGCGTAAAAGGCATCTCCCATCCATAACATTCTGTCAAAAACGCTGTTGTAGCCGGTCTGCGCCAGCATCCACAAAGAAAACAGGCCAAAGGTGATCCCAAACCATATTTGTCCTGCTTTTCTCGGCAGTACCAAAGCTACGCCAGCAAACACCGCAGCCCAGCAAGCCGCAAAGGCAAGGGCAGTCACATCAGTAGGCTTTAAAATCAGCAAACCGAATACTTCTACCAGGAAATATGCAAACCAGATCACCAAAAAGGGCGCACACGCACGCAAAAGCGATTTCCAAACACCATTCTTTTTCATCTGTGTCAACACTCCTTTCCCAGTAGTCTAATATTTTTTCTGATGCCAGTCATTATACAGCGGTCTCACAAAATAATCAACCTATTTCAAAAACTGTTTACAATTAAAAACCGCCATTATCCCCGAATTTCCTTATAAATATCCGAATATGCGTCAAATTTTAACAAAAAAGAACTGCACATCATAGTGCAGTTCTTTTGGCGGAGACGGCGAGATTCGTTTGCATTTTTATTCCCTCTTGGAATGAAAATAGTTGTTCAGCTCCGTCCAGCCGTCGCTGGCAACGCTCATCCGCGTTGCATTTAGATTGTTCGAATCTCTGCCTACCTTCATAAAAAAAGCCGCCCAAAGGCGTCTTTTTTTATTGTCTATGGGCTACAAAAAAGATATTTTCGGCAGTTTTGCGTATGAATTCGAACTCTCACATAAAATTGATATCGCCCTTCAAAGATGACATTTTTGCAAAAAATCATCGTTTCCTATTGACAAACATCTATGTGTTGAATATAATGATATATAGATAAACGACTATGGGAGGTGTTTCGAGTGGACGAAAGAAAAACGGCATTGATCTTCAAAGCCTTTTGCGATGAAAACCGTATCCGCATTTTGAAGATGCTGACAAGCGGCGAAAAGTGTGCCTGCAAAATGCTTGACGAACTCAATGTTACGCAGCCAACGCTTTCCCACCATATGAAGATCCTTTGCGATTCCGGTGTTGTAGTTGGTCGCAAGGAA
>JAZRCU010000001.1:0-3853 GCA_045659965.1 Faecousia sp. | reverse complement strand
GGGCAGCAGCAGAGGAGAAACGCCCTCCTGAGTGCAGCCGGCAGTCTTTAATTCTTCTGCGTAGGCATAGATGTGATCCAGATTGGGTGTACCCAAGGTAATCTGCTTTGCCTTGGCAGCAGCTGCCTTACCGGCATTTCTGCCGAATACGATAATATCCAGCAAGCTATTGCCCATGAGGCGGTTGCGTCCGTGGATACCGCCAACAGCCTCGCCAGCTACCAGCAGATTGGGAACGGTCTTGGTAAAACCATCGCCGCCGATCTCCAGACCGCCGTTCTGGTAATGCAGAGTGGGATAGATCAAAATAGGCTGCTTACGCATATCAATGCCGTAGTTCATGTACATACGCATCATAGCAGGAATGCGCTTTTCAATGGTACCCTCGCCATGAAGCTGTTCGATCATCGGGGTATCCAGCCAGATGCCGGGGCCCAGAGGTGTGGGAACACCCTTGCCGTTGGAAGAACACTCCCGGATAATGGAAGCCGCGGTAACGTCACGGGTCTCTAGGGGGTGCATGAAGGCTTCACCGTCGGTGTTGACCAGCATAGCGCCAATGGAGCGGACCTTTTCTGTTACCAGCGCGCCAAAGATCTGGCTGGGGAAAATTGCACCGGTGGGATGATACTGAATGGTATCCTGATACAGAAGGGGTGCGCCTGCCCGGTAGCCCAAAATCAGGCCGTCAGCAGTTGCGCCATAGTGATTAGAGGTGGGGAATCCCTGATAATGCAGTCGACCTGCGCCACCAGTAGCGATGACCACAGTCTTAGCCTTGGCAACCAGATAATCACCGGTTTCCATATTCAGAAGCACCGCGCCGGCAACCTGACCCTTTTCGTCCTTCAAAAGCTCTACTGCGGAAGTGAATTCTACCACAGGAATCTTGCGGTTAAGCACCTCGTCACGGACAGTACGCATGATCTCTGCGCCGGAGTAGTCCTTACAAGCGTGCATACGCTTCCGGGAAGTACCGCCACCGTGGGTGGTGACCATACGGCCGTCAGCATCCTTATCAAACATAACACCCAAGTCGTTCAGCCAGCGGATGGCATCCGGGGCTTCCATAACCAGTCTGCGCAGCAGTTCCGGACGAGCAGCAAAGTGGCCGCCACCAAAAGCATCCAGATAGTGCTGCACAGGAGAGTCATTCTCCTTATCTGCCGCCTGAATACCGCCTTCTGCCATCATAGTGTTGGCATCGCCGATCCGCAGCTTTGTCACGATCATAACATTTGCGCCAGCCTCATGGGCCTCAATGGCAGCAGATGCACCAGCGCCGCCGCCACCGATAACCAGCACATCTACATCATAGTCGATCTTGCTCAGGTCTACCTTGTCATTTAACAGACGGCTGTTAGAGTGGATCAGATCAACCAGCTCCACAGGGGCTTTCTGGCCCTTGTTAGGTCCGATCTGAATTTCCTTAAAGCCCTCATCCCGGTAGTCGGGGTGATAAGCCTTCAACAGTTCGCTTTTTTCCTCAGCGGTCATACGGCGGGGTTCTACTCCCATCCGGGCTGCCCGGGAGGACTCTACTTTCTTAATGGATTCCAGCATATCAGGTGTAAACATGGTGTCCCTCCTTACTTCTCGATGTCACGGTGGTTGTACAGCTCCTGCATTTCGCTGATGGGCTTTTGCATAATAGCCTCGATCAGTTCATCGTATGCACCGGAGTTGACCTCCGCCACACGGTTATGCAGATGCTCTGTCTTAGGCGCAATATACTTGCCTGTGAGCCGTCTGGCCAGCAGACCCACCATAGGATGGCTGATACCTGCAGGGCAGCGAACAGAGCAGCAACCGCAGCTAACGCAGTCGAAGGATTCTTCTGCGCACTTTTCGATCTCGCCA
This sequence comes from Faecousia sp., assembly GCA_045659965.1. GTDB lineage: Bacteria > Bacillota > Clostridia > Oscillospirales > Oscillospiraceae > Faecousia. The sequence goes on along the minus strand of JAZRCU010000001.1, from coordinate 1,993 downwards.
CGCTGAGCATATGCGATATACTGCATGACATTCAGGCTCTGGGTACAAGCCTTGGTACAAGCATTGCAGCCGATACAGGCGTAGATCTCAGGATAAAGCTCCATCATCACACGCTGATCTGCCTTCAGTTCCTCAATGCTATAGGTGCGCTTATCTGCGGGGAAGAAAGGAATAGAAGCTACGTACATACCTTCCTGGACCTGTGTCTGGCAGGCAAGGCAGGTTTTCAGCTCATTCTTTCCCTTAATACGATAGATAGTCGCGCAAGCGCCGCAGAAGCCATGACGGCAACCACAGCCCCGGGTCAGGGTATAACCGGCATATTCCATGGCGGTCATAATGGTCAGATCCTCGGGAACAGAATATTTCTTTCCGTAAAAATAGACATTTACCATTTTCTTTTCCATTTGGCATTGTCCTCCTTAGTATTCGTTGGGAAGTTCGTCTACCTGATCGAACCGGAACACCGGGCCGTCCTTGCAGACATACTTTGTGCCGATATTGCAGCGGCCGCATTTGCCCACGCCGCACTTCATACGCAGTTCCAAAGTGGTATAGACCTGCTCCATAGCAAAGCCCATTTCCTTTAGACCCTGCAGACAGAATTTGATCATAATGGGCGGACCGCAGAGAATGGCCGTCCGATTGGTATCGAATGCCAGTTCCTGCAAATAAGAAGGCACAAAGCCCACATGTCCATCCCAACCCTCTTGAGGACGGTCAATGGTCAAATGGACATTGACACCAGGGATCTTGGACCAGACCTCTTCGATCTCCTTGCGCTGCACCAGATCATCAGCGGAACGGGAACCGTAAACGATATCAATATCGCCGTAGTTTTCCCGGTTGTCCAGCACATAGTTGATCACGCTGCGCAAAGGTGCCAAGGCGATACCACCGGCAATGAACAACAAGTTTTTACCCTTCAAATCTTCTTCTACCGGGAAATTGTTACCGTAAGGGCCTCTGACCAGGATCTGGTCACCGGCCTTCAGGGAATGCAGGTGCTCTGTCAGCACACCGCAGCGCTTAATGGAAAATTCCTGATAAAGCTTATTGGTGGGAGAAGAGGTAATAGAGAACATCGCCTCACCCACACCGGGAGCACACACCATAGCGCACTGACCGGGCATATGCTCAAAGAGCTTGCCGCCATTGGGCGCTTCCACCCGGAAAGTCTTTACATCCGGGGTTTCTGTGCGGATATCGGTGATAATGCCCACCTGAGGAATCAGGGTGTCGCGCATAAAGCCGGGGTTATGCTTACATTCGTGCATCGGTTCTTGCATCATACACCCTCCTTTTCAAAGGCCTTGATGACCTTGACAATGTTTAAGTGACTGGGGCACTTATCTACGCAGCGGCCGCAGCCAACGCAGGAGAACATGCCGTCATTGTTGGCCGGGAAATATGCCAGCTTGTGCATGAAGCGCTGGCGGAAACGCTGCATCTGGCTGTTACGGTTGTTGCCGTGTGCCATCATGGTAAAGTCAGAATACATACAGCTATCCCAACAGCGGTAACGCTGAACACCGTTGCCGGTGTCATAGTCTTTGATGTCATAGCACTGACAAGTGGGACACACAAAGGTGCAAGTGCCGCAAGCCAGACAGGGCTTATAAAGCTTCTCCCAAAGATCGGAATTAAAGTTCTTATCTGCAGCAGCTGCGCCCCATTTTTCCAAGGACAGATTGCTATAAGGCAGCTTTTCCACGATAGCGCGGATCTTTTCCTTTTCTGCTTCTACGGCAGTCTCTTCTGCCTTTTCCAGCAGCTGCGCTACCTGTGCAGTCAAGGCTTCACCCTTTTCGGTCTTAGCTTGCCAGTACAGGGTATCGCCTACCAGCCATGTCACCACGTCTGCTGCCGGATCAGCGCAATCTACAGAGAACACCTTGCAGAAGCAAGAAGTCTCCGGGCGGCTGCAAGCCATGGCAACCACGGTGCCCATCTGCCGACGGGCAGCATAATAGCTATCTACAGGCTCGGACAA